>DATGDI010000103.1:0-7483 GCA_035310965.1 Methanomicrobiales archaeon | reverse complement strand
GTGATGATCCACTGCGGCTCCCGGGGCCTCGGCCACCAGGTCTGCACCGACCATCTCAGGGAACTCGAGACCGCGACGAAGAAGTACGGCATCCGGCTCCCCGACCGGCAGCTCGCCTGCGCCCCCATTACCTCCCCCGAGGGGAAGGCATACTTCGGCGGAATGGCCGCGGCGGCGAACTATGCATGGGCGAACCGGCAGGTCATCACCGACATGACCCGGAAGGTCCTCGGGAAACTCTACGGCATCTCCACCGAGCAGATGCCCCTCATTTACGATGTCTGCCACAACGTGGCGAAGATGGAGGTCCACCGGGTGGACGGGAAGGAGGTCCAGCTCTGCGTCCACCGGAAGGGGGCGACCCGGTCCTTCGGGCCCGGTGCCCCCGACCTTCCCGCGGAATTCCGGGACACGGGTCAGCCGGTGATCATCCCGGGCTCCATGGGGACCCCCTCCTTCCTCCTCTGCGGAACGGCGGGGGCCATGGAGAAGACCTTTGGCTCCACCTGCCACGGTGCCGGCCGGGTGACCTCCCGGACCCAGGCAAAGAAGGCGGTGCGGGGGAGGGACATTCAGGACCAGCTCGCGAAGGAGGGGATCATCGTCCGGGCTCCCTCGGAGGCCTCCATCGCCGAGGAGGCGCCCCAGGTGTACAAGCCCTCCGAGGAGGTGGTGCGGGTGGTGGACGCGGTGGGCATCTCCCGGCTCGTCGCGAAACTCGTGCCCCTCGGGGTGATCAAGGGGTGACGGCCCGGACCGGCTTCCTCTGGGACTCCCCCCAGATCTTCACCCGGCTCATCGAGGAGTGCACCGGTTGTTGCGAGCTCGTCACCCCCCAGCTCCTCGCCTCGCCCTTCTACCGGGGCAGGTTTTCGGCCCTCGTCATCCCGACGGGCTTCGGGAACCCCCTCTACTCCCGGCTCCTCCCCGCCCTCCGGGCCTCATCCACGCGGATCGAGCGGTTCCTGGAGGCGGGAGGGCGGATCCTCGTTTTCGGGGCGGCGGATAACCGGCCCGACGTCTACGACTGGCTCCCCTTCCGGCTCATGTACCGGCACGACTACTCGGTGCGGAGCATCGGCTTCACCCCCGGGAGCCCCTGGGTGTGCCTCATCGAGGGGTACGATCCCGGCACCGTCCCGTGCGACGGCACCTTCCCCGAGCACGACGGGACCGTGGTCGCCACGGCCGAGGGGGGGGATGCGGTGGTCGTGGAAAGGGGAGTGGGGAAGGGCCTCGTCCTTGCCACGACCATCCATGAGTACCCCTCCCGGAGCTTCCTTGCCTCCTTCTCCTGCGGCGGGGAGGAAGCCTTATTGTAGGGGATGGGAGAGAGAAAGTGAGGATGGTTCCATGAGAGACCCCGTCATCTCGGCAGGCTCCACGGCAGAGGACTGGAGGCCCCTCCTCCTCGCCCTCCACGATCTTGTCAACAGGCTCCCGGTCACCGCCCGGTCCCGGGACCACCCGGGCATCAGGATCGAGGACGGGAGGGTCATCAGCATGGCCTACACCGGCCCGGTCCTCGAGGAGGCCATCACCCGGAACGAGCTCCGGAGGACCACCCCGAAATCCGGGACCTACCGGGGGGTGCCGGTGACCGTCGCCCCTGTCAGGAACGCGGAGGGGGAGGCCGTGGGGGCCATCGGGATCGTGGACATCACGGGCATCTTCGACCTCGCCACCCTCATGGAGCACCAGAGCGCCATCCTAAAACAGGTCTGCGGGAAGGACCCCTGCCCCCTGCCCTCGGAGCAGGTCGGGGCGAAGAGGTGATCCGGTGGACGATCCCGCCTTCAAGGTCCTCAGGGTTCTCGACGAGGAAGGGGGGAGCGCCCCCGCCGAGTCCCTCTCCGCCTCCCTGGGTATCCCCCGGTCCCGGGTGAGCGAGTCGGTGGACCGGCTCCGCCACCTCGGGTACGCCATCGCTGAACCCCGGAAGGACCTGTATCAGCTCACCGGAAGATCCACCCGGCTCCTTCCCTACGAGATAGAGAGGCATCTCGGGACGAAGGTCATCGGACGCCGGATGAAGTACCTGGAGGCCACCGAGTCCACCACCTGGATCGCCCGGGACCTCCTGTGCCAGCAGGACCCGGCCCGGCTCCACGGCATGGTGATCATCGCCGAGGAGCAGACCGGGGGGCAGGGAAGGCTCGGCCGGACCTGGGCCTCGCCCCCGGGCGGGATATGGACGACCACCATCCTCGCGCCGAAGATTCCCATCGACCGGGTCTTCATGGTGACCATGGCCGCGGCCATCGCGGTGGCAAGAGCCCTCAGGAAGGACCTCGACCTCGGGGCCCTCATCAAGTGGCCGAACGACATCCTCCTCGGTGACCGGAAGGTGGCCGGTCTCCTCCTCGAACTCTCTGCCGAGAACTCGGAGGTGAAGTACGCACTCCTCGGACTCGGCATCGACGCGAACATCTCCCTCGACCACCTGCCCGCCGATCTCCGGGCCACGGTCACCTCCCTCTCGGCAGAACTCGGGAGGGAGGTGGACCGGCCCGCCCTCTTTGCATCGGTGCTCCGGGAGTTCGAACGGCGCCTCGACCTTCTCGAGGCAGAGGAGTACGAGGCCGTCGCCCGGGAGTGGCGCAGCCTCTCCGTCACCCTGGGCCACCGGGTCAGGATCACCACCCTCGCGAAGACCTTCGAGGGCGAGGCGGTGGACATCGACGAGTTCGGGGCCCTCCTCGTCCGCAAGGACACGGGGGCGATGGAGCGGGTCCTCGCCGGGGACTGCCGCCACATCTGACCCCATGCACGGAAACCCGGAGCGGACCCGGCTCCTCGCGGAGACCGCTGCCTTCATCGCCCTCATCGCCGCCGGTGCCTGGGTGGCCATCCCCGTCGGCCCGGTCCCGGTCACCCTCCAGACCTTCTTCCTCCTCCTCGCCGCGCCGGTCATGAAGCGCCGGGCGATAATACCGGCGGCCCTGTATCTCCTCCTCGGGGCCGCGAACCTTCCGGTCTTCCACTCCGGCCTCGCGGGGATCGGGGTCCTCCTCGGCCCCTCCGGCGGGTTCCTCGCCGGGTTCATCCCGGCGGCCGCCGTTGCGGGCTTCGCCTACGGGAGCCCTTCCCGGATCCTCCGGGGAGCCGGGCTCGCCGCCGGAACCCTCGTTATCTATGTCTGCGGGGTCGCCTGGCTCCTCTTCTCGGCGGGGCTCTCCCTCCCGGCCGCGGTACTCATCGG
Source organism: Methanomicrobiales archaeon (assembly GCA_035310965.1). Classification (GTDB taxonomy): domain Archaea; phylum Halobacteriota; class Methanomicrobia; order Methanomicrobiales; family JACTUA01; genus JACTUA01. The sequence continues at coordinate 4,281 of DATGDI010000103.1, read as the reverse complement.
GGTGGTTCCCTTCCTTCCCGGCGATATCCTGAAGGGTGCAGGGGTCTTTCTCCTGGGGGAGCGTCTCCCGTGATCCGGATCACCGGGCTCTCCCACCGGATCCTCTCCATCCCGGATCTCACCCTCCCGTCAGGGATCGTGGCGGTCATCGGGCCGAACGGGGGCGGGAAGACCACCCTCCTCCGTCTTGTCGCGGGCATCGACATCCCGTCGGAGGGGGAGATCCTCGTCGAGGGAACCCCGCCCCGAGGGAGGGAAACCGGGTGGGTGGGGGAGAACCCGGGGGAGACCATGGTCTTCACCCGGGTGTACGACGAGATCGCATCCCCGCTCCGGTTCCGGAGGGATCCCTGCTCCCGGGTCGACGAGAGGGTGACGGAGGTTGCGGAGAAGCTGGGCATGTCCGATCTTCTCGGGCGGGAGACCGGGACCCTCTCCTCCGGGGAGAAGGCCAGGGTTGCCCTCGCCGCTGCCCTGGCCGCGGACCCTGACCTCCTCGTCCTCGACGAGGCAGACTCGAACCTCGACCAGGAGAGCACCATCGGGATGATGGATACGATCCGCCGGTCGTCCTGCTCCCAGGTCATAGAGGCCACCCAGCGGATGGGGCTCGCCTCGTCGGCGGACCACATCGTCTTCCTGGAGGGGGGCAGGGTCGTCCACTCCGGAAGGCCGGCCGCGGTCCTTGCTGCCCTCTCGGGGACACCCTTCTCCCATCCCCGGGAGGGATGCCTGTGAGGCTCTCCCTCCTGGACGTGACTCTCCGGCGGGGGGCGTTCCGGCTCAGGGCCGCGGGCACCTTTTCCGAGGGGATTCACCTGGTCACCGGCCCGGTCGGGAGCGGGAAATCCACCCTCGCCCTCGCCCTCGCCGGGGCCCTCCGCCCCGAAACCGGGGAGATCGCGAGGGAGGGGATCGGCTCCGTGACCCTGGGTCTTCCCTTCCCGGGCTGCCAGGTGACCGGGAGCACCCTGGAGGCGGAGGCCGGTACATGGGGGGTCGCCCCCGGGCCGGTTCTTGCGGCCGCCGGCCTCGAGGGGCGGGGCAGGGAGGATCCCCTGCGGTGCAGCCAGGGTGAACTGAAGCGCCTCGTCCTCTCCTGTATCCTGGCCCGGGCAGGGGACCTCCTCATCCTCGACGAGCCGTACGGCCTCCTCGACTGCGCCTGGAAGTCGGTGCTCTCCGGCCGGCTCGCGGAACGGCGCAGGGGGATCACCATCCTCCTCACCCACGAGGACGAGAACCTCCCCCGGGTGGACGAGATCTGGGAGATCCGGGACGGGGTCCTTTTCCCCCTGGGCCGGGTGCCGGAGGCCATCGCCCGGTGGTCCCGGCCCCCTGCATACCTCCGTGCGGCCCTGGAGAGCGGGGCCCTGCCCGTGAACATCACCCCCGGCGATGCGAGGGATGCGGTGTGCAGGACCCGAGGCTGATCCTCCTCTCCACCGTGGCCCTCTCCGTCGCCGCCTTTGCGGGCGTGACGGGAGCCCTCCTCGCCATCGGCTGGTGGGCCGTCGCCACCCCCCGGCACCTCCCTCTCGGCCGGTGGCGGACCCTCCTCGGTATCCTCCTCTTTGTCCTTGCCACGGCTGTCCTCGCCGCATTCTCGGGGGGGAACGGCCTCTCCTACCTCGTCCGGATCTCGGCGGTCCTCCTCATCGCGACCTGGGCCTACGGTTCACGGAAGGGGGGGGAGTTCCTGGACATGGGGGTTTGGGCTCTCGGCGACCGGACCGGGTTCGAGCTCGGCCTCGTCGCCGAGATGGCCGTGGGATCCCTCGAGGTCCTGGACCGGGACCTCGGGGACCTCCTCCTCGCCATCAGGCAAAAGGCCGGCCGCCTCACCATCATGTCCCTGGTCCCGGCCCTCGGGCTCCTCGTGAAGAGGGAACTGGAACGTGCCCGGGATCAGGGGGACATCCTCGCGGTCCGGGGCTACCGGGACGGCGGGAGCCTCTGCCCCCGGTTCGCCCAAGGGCCGTGGGACGGGGTGAAGGCCCTCTCCGCCGTGGGGATCGCCCTCCTCGCCCTGCTCCTCTGAAGTGATAGTTTTTATACTTGCACCATCCATTTTTCAAAAGGTTTTACCCCTTCGGCCACGCCGGCAGGCCGGCCACCGGGGAAGAGCAGGTATGCACCGAGTGCACATCACGGACACCACGCTGCGGGACGCCCACCAGTCCCTCATCGCCACGCGCCTCCGGACCGAGGACAGCCTCCCCCTCGCCCGGGCCCTCGAGAAGGCCGGGTTCTTCTCGGTGGAGGCCTGGGGAGGGGCGACCTTCGACACGGCCATCCGGTTCTGCAACGACGACCCCTGGGACCGGCTCTCGGCCTTTGCCGAGGCCCTCCCGAAGACCCCCATCCAGATGCTCCTCCGGGGGCAGAACCTGGTGGGCTACCGCCACTACCCCGACGATGTCGTGGAAAGGTTTGTCGCCGCGGCCCACCGGCGCGGGGTCGGGATCTTTCGGGTCTTCGATGCCTTAAACGACGTCCGGAACATGAAGAAGGCCATGAAGGAGGTGAAGAAGGCCGGGGCCCACCTCCAGGGGGCCATCTGCTACACCACCTCGCCCGTCCACTCGGTGAAGGGATTCATCGCCATGGCGAAGGAGCTCCAGGGCCATGACTGCGACTCCATCTGCATCAAGGACATGGCCGGGCTCATCAAGCCGGAGCCGGCCCGGGAGCTCGTCACCGGCATCAAGAAGGCCACCGGCCTCCCCGTGGACCTCCACTCCCACTCCACCGCCGGGCTCGCCCCCATGTCCTACCAGGCGGCCATCGAGGCAGGAGTGGACATCCTGGACACGGCCATGTCCCCCTTCGCCCTGGGGACGAGCCAGCCCCCGACGGAGAGCGTGGTGGCCTCCGTCGAGGGGACCGACCGGGACACCGGGATCGACCTCCACGTCCTCCGGGAGGCGAGGAACGTCTGCCTTTCCATCCGGGAGAAGTACCTCGGGATCCTGGACCCCATCTCCGAGCGGGTGGACTCCGACGTGCTCCTCTACCAGCTCCCTGGCGGGATGATCTCGAACCTCGTCTCCCAGCTGAAGGAGCAGGACGCCCTGAACCGCCGGGAGGACGTGCACCAGGAGATCCCCCGGGTCCGGGAGGATCTCGGGTACCCGCCTCTCGTCACCCCCACCTCCCAGATCGTGGGGACCCAGGCGGTCTTCAACGTCCTCATCGGCGGGGAGCGGTACACGAACGTGACGAAGGAGGTGAAGGACTACCTCCGGGGGCTGTACGGGAAGCCCCCCGGGCCCGTGAACGAAGAGGTCCGGCGGAAGATCATCGGGAACGAGAAGGTGGTGACCGTCCGGCCCGCCGACCTCCTGGAACCGGTGTACGACAGCATGAAGAAGGAGGCGGTCTCCCTGGGCCTCGTGAAGAAAGAGGAGGACGTCCTCACGTACATCCTGTACCCCGCCGTGGCGCCTGCGTTCCTGAAGGGTGAGAAGCGTCCCGAGATCCTCCCCCCGAAGATGTCCGCCGCGGCCCAGGTACCCGATGTGCCCTCGGCAATGGAGGTGGAGGTGGACGGGGAGGTGTACTCGGTCCGGATCGTCTCGGTGGCCGGTGCCGCCGTCGTCGCAAAGGCCGGGGCGGCCTCCGCCGGCAAGGCCCCGAGGGGCGAGATCGAGGGCGGGATCCGGTCGAACATGCAGGGCATGGTGCTGAAGGTCCTCGTCCGGGTCGGGGAGGCGGTAAAGAAGGGCGATCCCCTCATGGTCCTCGAGGCCATGAAGATGGAGAACCCCATCGCGAGCCCGAGGGACGGGAAGGTCACGGAGATCTTCGTGGATACCGGGGACGTGGTCGCGAGCGGCGACGTGCTCCTGGTGGTCCGATGAGCGACTTCGAGCGGATCCTCATCGCGAACCGGGGGGAGATCGCCATCCGGGTGATGCGGGCCTGCAGGGAGCTCGGCATCGAGACCGTGGCCATCTACTCGGACCCCGACGAGAACGCCCTCCACGTCAAGTACGCCGACGAGGCCTTCTGCGTCGGGGAGGCCCACCCCTCGAAGTCTTACCTGAACATGGAAAGAATCGTGGAGGTGGCGAAGAAGGCCGGGGCCGGCGCCATCCACCCCGGCTACGGCTTCCTCGCCGAGAACTCCGCCTTTGCGAAACTCGTGGAGTCCGAGGGGCTCATCTTCATCGGCCCCCACTGGAAGACCATCGAGGCCATGGGGAGCAAGATCGGCTCGAAGAGGATGATGAGGAAGGCGGGGGTGCCCGTCCTCCCGGGGACCGAGGAGGGGACCAC
>DATGDI010000102.1:0-14325 GCA_035310965.1 Methanomicrobiales archaeon | reverse complement strand
GACGGGGTAGTCCTTGTCGGCCCCCGCGGTCATCTCGCCGAAGGGACCGGGGTAGAGCACCTCGCGCCCGCGGAAACTCGAGAGCCAGATATCGCACATCCCCTTGCATCCGTCAAGGCAGCGGGTGCAGATGCCGGACATGGGAGCGACGTTCCGTGACCGGTTCGAGGTTCCCAGGGCCTCGTTGGCATTTGGTCGTCTTAAGTTCATGAGAATACGGTTTCTTTCCCCCTGTTAAATGATTTTCGATATGGACCCGGGTGTCTGCATCACCTGCGGCCTGGCCCGACGGTCTTTCCGGCCTCCCCAAGGCCTCCCCCTATAACGGATTTGTGGTCAGGCACAATCCTCAAGTATGCACAGTCCCAACCTTCGCGTATGAACGGAAGGATAGCCCTCATTCCCATACTCCTTGTCCTTGCGGCCGCCCTCGGGGCAGGCTGCACGGGAACCCCGGGACCAACGACCCCCACCCCCACACCCGGGACGACCGTACCGGCTACCACGATGGAAACCATCCCTGTCACGACCCCGGCGGACCTCGTGCCGGGGCCGACCGTGACCGTGCCTCCCGTCTGGGCGGTTGCCGTCGATGTGCTCAGGGACTCGAACACCTACACCCGGAAGATCACCGTGATCTTCCAGGGCGGGAAGGGGCAGAGCGCCACCCAGCGGGTGGATGTCGTGGTCACCCATGACGACGGGAGCGTGGAGACGAAGTCCATCACCCGGCCCGAATCGGGCTCCATCATCGCGGGAAGCTCGGTGAACTTCACGGGGACCCTCCTCGACCGGATCGAGGTCACGGTCTGGCTGAACGGCATCCCGTACAAGATCTACGATAAGGTCCTCCCCCTGGCGTCCAGATCCTGAAAAAATACAAATTTTTTAGTAGTGTTCCGGCCGGTTACCGGGAATCCTCGTCCTTTCCCTGTTCCGGGCCGGTTGTCTCCTCTTTCTTTTCACTGCCACCCGGTTTGCCCTCCTCCCGCCGGTACGGGATGAGGCCGCCCGGCTCCCGGGCATCGCCCATCGGGGCAGGCGACCCGGGGACCGGGGCCGAGAAGACGATCCGCGAGGCAGAGTCCGGCCCGTCGTCGATGCCCGGGGCCTCCGGGGAGGAGCCGACCTCGCGGGCGAACCCGGCAAGGCGGTGGAGGACCGATCCCTCGGGGCTCTCGTCCGACTCCCGGGCCGACCCGACGGCAAACTCCCTGCAGGCGAGGATGACGAGGAAGGGGAGCATGAGGATCCAGTAGTGGAGGTACTGGCGGATGAGGAGCGTCCCGAGGAAGAAGATGATGAAGAGGCCGAAGGCGTACTCGTCGTCGGTTCTGAGGCCCCGCCTCCAGATGGAGGTCATGGCGAAGAGAAGGGTGGGGAGGACCATCATCACCGATCCGAGGAGGTTTGCCGTAAAGGCGAGGACGTTGTCGGGCTGGTACGCCGGGACCTCGATGAGGTGCCCCGTGACATAGGAGGGGGCGATCCCGAAGGTCCAGTTGATGGCGCTCCTCGTGGCATCGGGGCCGTACGCGAGGTACAGGGCCCCGAAGAGGGCGAAGAACACCAGGAGCGCGGGAATGATGAACTCGATGTACCGGACCACCCGCTCGCTGCCCTTCACCCTGGCGAGGAAGAGGAGGGGCGGGATGGCGAGGAAGGCGTACTGCTTGAAGCCCATGGCGAGGCCGAGGCAGAGGCCCGCGGCAGCCCAGTGGTCCTTGCGGACGAGCATGAAGGCGAGGATGAGGAAGAGGACCGCGAACTGCTCGGAGAAGAGGAAGTACCCCTGGACGAAGACGGCCGCGACAAGGAAGAGGAGGCCCGCAGAGAAGCCGGAGATGTTCCCGTAGTCGTTCCTCCCGATCCAGTAGATGAGGAGGGCGCAGAGGACGTTCACCGCCGACATGACGAGGATGTCCACGCTCCCGGCCGGTGCGATGAGGTCCATTGCCGAGACCATGAAGAAGAGGAGAGGCGGCTTCGGGTCCACGAAGTCGATGTAGGGCTTGAAGCCCCCGATGATGACCTCGGCCATGGAATGGAACCGGGCGGCATCGAAGGTGAGCCAGGTGGAGCCGCTCCCGCTCACCAGATACATGAGAATGGCGATGAGGGCGGCAACACCGGTATAACAGATGAGGACGACCGCCAGGTCCACGAGAACGCGCCGGTCTACCGGTGGTTTTTCACCCGCCACCGCAGGAGCACCCCTTCGTCAAGCTCACTCACATCCATGAGACTCAGCCTCACAAATTCATTGTCATTGGGAAATCCCGGCCCGTCCGCGGGGGTCGGGGCGTCCTTTCCCCCGATGACCAGGTTCCCGACATAGGTGAGGAACTCGTCCACGAGGCCCCGGGCGAAAAGGGAGGCGACCAGGGACCCCCCGCCCTCCACCATGAGCCGCCCGATCCCGAGCTCGTGGAGCCGGCCCATGAGGAGGTGGAGCTCCACCTCGTCCCCCTCCCCGGCGGGAATGACCGTGGCGAGGTCGTGATACCGGAGAGTGGCCTCCGGCCCCGCCCTGCCCGAGACCGCGATGATCCGCTCACCGGGTCCCCTGTGGAGGATGTCGGCGGAGGGGGGGGTCCTTCCCCGGCTGTCCACGACGATCCTCACCGGGTTCTCCGGCTTCCCGGCCCTGGCCCGGGCCCCCCGGAGGGCCGCGGACTTCACCGTGAGGGACGGGTTGTCGGCAAGGACCGTACCGATCCCGACCATCACCGCATCGCACTCCGCCTTCAGCCGGTCCACCCTCTCCCGGTCGGCCGCCCCGCTGATCCGCACCTGCCTCCTCTCGACGGAGGAGATCTTTCCGTCGGCACTCATGGCCATGTTCACGATGACGTAGGGCCGCGTCATCCGATCACCCATGGTCAGGTCTTTCCCGCGGGCTCGCCGAGCGTGGGGTCGAGCTCCTTCGCCTTCTTCATCGCGGACCTGGCCTCCCGCCGCCTCTTCAGCCTCGCGAGGGCCTGACCCTTGTTCATCCAGGGCGATGCGTACCCGGGGTCGAGGGCGATGGCCTTCTCGAAGCAGGCGAGGGCCTCCTCGTACCTTCCCAGCTGGAAGAGGGAACCCCCCCTGTTGTTCCAGGCCCGGGCATCGTCCGGGCTGATCTCGAGGGCCTTTTCGGCGGCCCCGAGGGCCTCGTCGTGCCTCCCGAGGCCACCCTTCACGGCCGCGAGGCCGTTCCATGCGGCGGCAAGCCGGGGATCCGCGTCCACCGCGTTCTCGAAGGAATGGATGGCCTCCGGGATCCGACCCATCCGGTAGAGGAGGGCCCCCCGGCTGTTCCAGGCCCGGGCATCGTCCGGCCCGGTCTCCACGGCCCGGTCATAGGCCTTCAGGGCCTCCTCTGTCTTCCCCTGCCCCTCGAGCACCGCGGCCTTCCCCAGCCACGCCGCCGGGTCGGCCGGGTCCCGGGAGAGGATCCTCTCGAATCCCTCGAGGGCGAGGTCGAGCTGCCTCTCTCCGTAGAAGGCCCAGGACTGGTTCGCGAGGGCGATGCGGTTCGCCGGGTCGATCTCGAGGGCCTTCCGGTGGGAGGCAAAACCCTCCTCCCGCCGGCCGAGCCCCTCGAGGGCGAGACCCCGGTAGGTCCAGGAGAGCGGGTTCCCGCCGTCCAGCTCCAGGGCCTTGTCAAAGGAGGCGAGGGCCTCGGCATGGTTCCGGATGGTCAGGCAGGCGTAGCCCCGGTTGTGCCAGGCCCCGGCGTCTGCCGGGTCGATCTCCAGGGCACGCTCGAAGGAGGTGACGGACTCGACGAACCGGGCGAGGGCGAAGAGGGCGAGGCCGCGGTTGTACCACGCGCCCCCGTGCCGGGGCTCGATCTCGAGGGCATGGTCAAAGGCCCCGACGGCCTCCTCCTCCCCCCGCGTCTCCCGCAGGGAGAGCCCGAGCCGGTACCACGCGTCCGCCCGGGACGGGTCCGCCGCGAGGGACCTCACGAGGGCTTCCCGGGCCTCGGTGTGCCGCCCCTGCCGGGCGAGGAGGATTCCCATCCGGTACCAGGCAAGGGCATCCCCGGGGTCCAGGTCCGCGGCGTGCCGGAAGGACCCGATGGCCTCCTCCGTCCCGCCTCTCTCCTCGAGGACGATCCCCCGGTCGTACCAGACGTGGACGAGCCCGGAATTGAGGGAGAGCGCCCGGTCGTACGCCTCCAGGGCCTCGCCGTCCCGGCCGAGGGCGTGGAGAAGGAGACCCCGGGTGTGGAGCGCCCCGGCATGGCCGGGATCGAGCTCAAGCACCCGGGCGAGGGACTCGAGAGCGGCATCCTGAGCCCCCCTCTGCTTCTGGATGAGGGCCTTGTTGTACCAGACCGCCGGGTTTCCGGGCTCGATCTCGAGGGAGCGGTCGAAGGAGGCCTCCGCCTCCCCGTACTGCCCGAGCTCGAAGAGGGCGCTCCCCCGGTTGTTCAGGGCGGCCGCGAACCGGGGGTCGGCCTCGAGGGAACGGTCGAAGGCCTCCACCGCGGCCCCGAACTCCCCCCGCTCGGAGAAGATGCAGCCCTCGTTGTACCAGGGCCTCGGGTCCCGGGGGGAGAGCTTCGTGGCCCGCTCGAAGGCGCGGAGGGCCTCCTCCTCCCTGCCGAGATGGTAGAGGGCCCCGCCGGCATGGTACCAGGCCTCCTCGTTCCGGACATCGATCTTGAGCCCCCTCCGGAAGGACTCCACCGCCTCCTCGTACCGGTTGAGGCCCTCCTGGGCGAGGCCCAGCTGGAACCAGGCGGCCTCGAGGCCGTCGTCAGCCGCGAGGGCCCGGCCGAGGGCAGAGGCCGCCTCCTCGAGCCGGCCGAGGCGGGCGAGGGCGATGCCGCTCGCGCACCAGGCCCGGGGATTCCCGGGATCGAGGGCAAGGGACCGATCAAGGGCCTCCGCGGCCCCCTCGAAGAGTCTCCCCCGGATCCGGGCCATCCCCAGGTCGAGCCAGGTGCCCGCGTCCTCCCCGGTGAGGGCCGCCGCCTTCTCCAGGTCCGCAACCGCCTCCGGGATCCTGCCGAGGGCGAGAAGGGAGACTCCCCTTCTCCTGAGGGTGCCGGGGCTTTCGGGGTCGAGGCCGAGGGCCCGGTCGTACGCCCCGACCGCCTCCCCGTATTTCCCCGTCCCGGCAAGTACCGCACCCTTCTCAGACCAGGCCCGCGGGTCGGTTTCGTCCGCCTCGATGGCCTTGTCGAAGGCCCCCTGGGCCTCCTCGGAGCGGGAGAGGGAAAGGAGGAGGAGCCCTCTCCGGAGATGGCCCTCCGCGCTTCGGGGATTCCGCTCCAGGGCACGGCCGTAGGCCTCGAGGGCCTCTCCGGGCCGGCCCAGGTCCGCGAGGACACCCGCACGGGAGAACAGGGCCTCGCCGTCGCCCGGGTCGATCTCCAGGGCCCGGTCCAGGGCGGAGAGGCCTTCCCCTGCCTTCCCCAGGGACGCGAGGATCCGGCCCCGGTGCAGCCATCCCTGTTCGAAGCCCGGATCCGACCTCACCGCCATCTCGTAGCATCCCGAGGCCTCCTCCCCCTTCCCGGCGGATTCCAGGGCGAGGCCCTTCTGGTACCAGGCCCCGGCATGCTCCGGGGAGATGCGGACCACGGCATCGAAGGCACGGGCCGCCTCCTCTGCCCGGCCGAGACCGGCGAGGATGAGCCCCTTCCTGAACCAGGCATCGGTCTGGTCCGGGTCGATCTCGAGGACCCGCTCCAGGCATTCGAGGGCCTCCCCGTTTTTCCCGAGGGCCATGAGGGCGATGGCCCGGTGGTAGGGCGCCTCCCCGTCATCGGGCGAGAGCCCGGCCGCCCGGCCAAAGGCACGCTCGGCGAGGGTATGGTCTCTCTGTGCCTCGTGGCAGAGGCCCGTCCGGAACCATGCATCCGCCCGGTCCCCCTTGAGAGCGAGGGTCCGCCCGAAGGACTCCACCGCCTCCTCGTACCTCCCGAGGTCATACAGGGCGATCCCCCGGGCGAACCATGACTCGGCATCGCCTGGGTCGATCTCCAGGGCCCGGTCGAAGGCCTCGATCGCCTCCTCGAGCCGGACGAGGCGGGTGAGGGCGATCCCCTGGAAGTGCCAGGTCCGGGCATCGTCCGGCCGGACATCGGCGCTCTTCCTGAAGGCATCGTAGGCGTCGTCGACGTGATCGAGGAGGAGGAGGACCTCCCCCAGGTGGAACCAGGCTGCCGCATCCTCGGGGGAGCGCCCGAGGCTCTCCCCGAAGGCCTCGGCGGCCTCCCGGTGGTGCTGGAGGGAGAGCTCGGCGATCCCGAGCCCGGACCAGAGGGCCGGATCCTCGGGGGAGAGGGAGAGGGCGGTCCGGTAGGACCCGGCAGCCTCAGTATGCTCGCCGAGGGCCTCCTCGAGGAACCCCCTCTCGGCCCATGCCGAGACGTTTTTCCCGTCCAGTTCCAGGGCCTTCCCGATGGCCTCCCGGGCCTCGGGGAATCTCTGCAGGCCCCTGAGCACCCGGGAGAGATCCTGCCAGGCAGAGGCGTTGCCCGGCTCCCGGCGCAGGACCTCCTCGAGGTCCGGGACGGCGTCCCCGTTCCTGCCCAGGGCGTGGAGGGCCTCCGCCCGGCCCTGGAGGGCAGCGGTGAGGGCCGGGTCGAGATCGAGGGCCCGGGAGAAGGAGGCGACGGCCTCCTCCCGCCTTCCCAGCCGCGCGAGACTCCTTCCCTTCCCGGCCCAGGCCCCGGCCTGCCTCCCGTCGATCTCCAGGGAACGGGCAAAAGCGCCGGCGGCCCCGTCGTCATCCCCGGCCTCCGCGAGGGCTCTGGCGCGGTGGAACCAGGCCGGGGCATCCCCCGGCTCGATGTTCAGGGCCTTTCCGTACGCCTCTGCGGCCTCCCGGAACCGGGAGGCCCTGAGGAGGGAATTCCCGTACCGGATCCAGGAGGGGGCATCCTTCGGGGCGAGGGTCGTTGCCCGCTCGAAGGCCTCGATGGCCTCCTCCCCGCGACCGAGAGTGACGAGAAGGTCCCCCGCCCGCATCCATGCCCCGGGGTTCTCGGGCATGAGGGTGAGGAACCCCTCGAGGGCGTTCAGAGAATCCCCGGGCCGGCCCGCCTCCTCGAGGGTGAGGGCGAGAAGGTACCAGGGCTCGGGATTCCCGGGCTCGTGGCCGATGGCCTCCCCGAAGGATGCGGCGGCGTTCCCGAACTTCCCGAGTTCCTTCTCGCAGGTCCCCTTGAGGATCCAGAGGCCGGTATGCTCGGGGGTGATGAGGAGCCCCCGCTCGAGGGCATGCACCGCCTCCTCGAACCGGCCCAGGCTCATGAGGGCCTTCCCGAGGGCGACGTGGACCGGGACCTCCAGGGGTTCGAGGGTAACGGCCTTCCCGAAGGCCTCCGCGGCCTCCGCCTGCCGCCCGAGGTGTGCGAGGGTGGTTCCCCTCGCGGCCCACGCCCGCCCGTGAGACGGGTCGAGGGTGAGGGCCCCGTCGAAGGCTGTGAGGGCCTCCTCGTACCTTCCGGCGGCGGACAGGGCCGATCCCCTCCTGAACCGGGCATCCACGTTCCCCGGATCGAGATCGGCAGCCCTCGAAAGGGCCGCGATGGCCCCGTCGTACTCCCCGAGGGAGAGGAGGGCGAGCCCCTTCTGGTGGTGGGACGGGGCATGCCCCTCGTCCCTGTCGAGGATCCGGTCAAAGGAGGCCACCGCCTCCCGGGCATGCCCGGTCCGTGCCTCCAGGAGCCCCCTGTGGTACCATGACTCCCGGTCCCCAGGGTCGATCTCCACCGATCTCCGGAGGGCCTCGAGTGCATCCTCCGTGTGGCCCAGTGCATCGAGGGCAAGGCCGCTCTCGAACCACAGCCTCCCGTCCTCGAGCCGGAGCTCGAGGGCATGGGTGAAGGATTCCAGGGCCCGGTCGTAGGCCTTCTCCCCCATGAGGGAGAGGCCCAGGTGGTACCAGGCCCCCGCGTTCTCCGGGTCGAGGGTGGCTGCCCGCTCGAGGGACGTAATGGCATCGGTTCCCTTTCCGAGGGCCGCGAGGGCGACACCCCTCCGGAACCAGGACGGACCATCCTCGGGGGAGAGGGCGATGGCCCGGTCATAGGATACGACGGCCTCGGACTGTTGCCCGAGCCTCTCGTGGGAGAGCCCCTTCTGGTACCACGCCTCCGCGAGGGAGGGGTCGATGTCCAGGGCCTTCTCGAAGGCCTCGGCAGCGGGAGCGGGGTTTCCGAGCTCCATCTCGGAGAGACCGAGGTTGTACCAGGCCGGCCCATGGCCCGGGATGGCTCTCACGACCTCCCGGAAGGCGGCCGCGGCCTCGGCGGCCCGCCCGAGCCCGAGGAGAGCCCCGCCCTTGTTGTTCCAGGCCTGGGCGTTCCCGGGTTCAAGGGAGAGGGCATGGTCGAAGGCATCGACGGCTTCTTCGAGCCGTCCGAGGCCGTTCAGGATGCAGCCCCTGTTGTACCAGGCCGCCGCATGGCCGGGGTCCCGTTTCAGGGTCTTCTCGAAGGCGTCAAGGGCCTCCTCCTCCTCACCGGCGAGGGAGAGGCTCATTCCCATCCAGTACCAGGCCTCCCCGTTCCCGGGGTCGAGCCGGACGAGCCGCCGGAAGCACTCGATGGCCTCGCCGTGGGACCCGGCCCGGGCCAGGATCTTCCCGAGCCCGAGGAGGGCCCCCGGGTGGGATGGCTCGAGCTCGAGGGACTTCGCGAGGGAGGCCTCCGCCTCCTCCTCCTGACCGAGCTCGGCCTCGACGAGCCCTCTCTCGAACCAGGCCTCGGCATCCCCCGGGTTGAGGGCGATGACGTGGTTCAGGGACTCGAGGGCCTCGGCGTGCCGGCCGAGGTCCCGCTGGGCGATCCCGAGGAGGGTCCATGCCCGGGGGTTCCCCGGGTCGGTCCGCCGGGCCCCCTCGGCCGCGGCGAGGGCCTCCTCGTTCCGGCCGAGCTCGCGGAGGTCGAAGCCGAGGAGGAGCCAGCCCTCCAGGTTCGCCGGGTCGAGGGAGACCGACCGTTCGAGGGCCGGGACCGCCTCCCCGTACCGTTCGAGCCGGTGGAGGGAGACCCCCATGGTGAACCAGGCCCGCTCGTCCTCCGGATCGATCTCCACCGCGACTCCCAGGGCACGTGCCGCCTCCTCGTTTCTCCCGAGCTCCGCGAGGGCGACCCCCTTCCCGTGCCAGAGCCTCCCGTCCCTTCCCTGGACCTCGAGACCTTTCTCGAAGGAATCCAGGGCCTCGGCATGCCGGCGGAGGGCGGAGAGGGAGATGCCGTGGTAGTACCATGCGTCCGGGGCGCCCGGCTGGAGAACGAGGGCCTGGCCGAGAGCGGTCACGGCCTCCTCGGGCCTCCCCAGGGTGTGAAGGGCGAGGCCCATGTGGTACCAGGCCCCGGCCGATTCGGGATCCAGCTCGGCGGCCCGGGCAAAGACCTCGATGGCCTCGTGGTGCATTCCCAGGGCATGGAGGGCGAGTCCCTGGTGGTAGAGGGCCTCGGCGTTCCGGGGGTCCGCCTCCAGGGACCGGTCGAAGGCATGCACCGCCTCGTCGAACCGCTGGAGCCGCTCCAGGGCGAGGCCCCGGATGAACGAGGCCTGGCCGTGCCCCGGCTGCAGCCGGATGGCCTCGTCGAGGGCCTCCACCGCCTCGGCGGGCCGCCCCGACCGTTCGAGGGCCTTCCCCTTCTGGAACCATGCCTCGGCGTTCCCGGGATCCAGGTCGAGGGTCCTCGAAAAGGACCCGATGGCCGCCTCGTCCTCTCCCCGTTCCATGAGGGCGAGCCCCCGGTTGAACCAGGTCCCCGCGTTCCCCGAATCGATCTCGAGGGAGTGATCGAAGGCATCCACCGCCTCCGCGTACTGCTCCTCTTGGAAGAGGATGGCCCCCTTGTTGTTCCATGCGCGGGAATTGCCCGGGTCGATGGCGAGGGCCCGGTCCAGGGACCCGACGGCGCCCTCGGCATCCCCGAGGTCGCCCAGGATGCAGCCCCGGTTGTACCAGGCGAGGGCATCCTTCGGGTCGATGCGGATCACCTGGTCAAAGGACTCGAGGGCGGCCTCCAGGGACTTCCCGGCGAAGAGGAGGGAGCCCCGGTGCCTCCAGGCATCCCTTCTCTCCGGGTCGAGATCGAGGGACCGGGAAAAGGCCTTCAGGGCCTCCTCCCGCCGGCCGAGGCTCTCCAGGGCCACCCCCTTCTCGTACCAGGCGGCCGGGTTCCCCGCGTCGAGGCCGAGGGCCCTGTCAAAGGAGGCGACCGCCCCCTCGTTCTCCCCTGTCTCGAGAAGGGACATGCCCTGGTGGAACCAGGCCCGCGGGTTTTCTGGATCATAGAGGAGGGCATTCCCGAAGGCGTTCACCGCCTCCTGGTGCCGGCCCGCCCGGGCAAGGCAGGTCCCCTTGTGGAACCATGAATCCACGTCCTTGGGCTCGATCTCCAGGGCCTTCTCGAAGGAGAAGACGGCATCGGAAAAGTACCCCTCCTCCTCCTCGCAGAGCCCCCGGTGGAACCAGGCGGGGAGGTTCTTCGGCTGGATCTGGAGGGCCCGGGCAAAGGCGTCCATCGCCTTCTCGAACTTCTTCACCTGCTCCAGGGCGAGGCCAAGGCTGTACCATGCGAGGGCATGGGTGGAATCGAGGCGGATGGCCTCCTGATAGGCGGGGATCCCCTCCTCGGGGTTCCCGGACCCGGCCAGGGCGAGGCCCTTCTGGTACCAGGCGTCTACCCGGCCCGGCTCGATCTCGAGGGACCTCCCGAAGGCCTCCGCGGCGGTGGCGTACTTCCCCTTCCCCTCGAGGGCGAGGCCCTTCTGGTACCAGGCCTCGGCAGATCCGGGCTCGACGAGAAGGAAGCGCTCCAGGGCCTGGGCGGCCCCCTCGTCGTCCTTGAGCTCCCGGAGGGCGAGGCCCTTCCGGAGCCAGGCCTGGGGCTCCCCGTCCTCGAAGGAAAGGACCCGGTCGTATGCCTCCACCGCCTCGGGGTAGCGGCCCATGGCAGAGAGGGTCTCGCCCCGGAGGAACCAGGACGGGTGGAACTCCGGGCTGATCTGGAGGGCCCGGTCGAAGCAGACGAGGGCCTCGTCATACCCCTTCAGTTTGAGGAAGATCTGCCCCAGCTCGTGCCAGGGCTCGTGGTTCTCCGGGTCGAGCTGGATCACCCGGTCGAAGGCCTCGGCCGCCTCCTCGTCCCGGCCCAGGGCAGCGAGGGAGAGGGCCTTCCGGAACCAGCCCTGGGCGTTCTCCGGGTCGATGGTGGTGACCTGGTCGAAGGAGGAGACCGCATCCCCGAACCTCCCCATCTCGTGGAGGGCCAGGCCCCGGTTGTACCAGGAACCCGCGTCCCGGGGGTCCACCCGGATGGCCTCGTCGAAGGCATCCACGGCCTCCCCGTAGAGACGCAGCTCCCGGTCCGCCCACCCCATGTTGTACCAGGCGAGTCCGTGGTCCCGGTTCTGGATGGTCACCTGGCGGAATGCCTCGACCGCCTCCCCGTACCTCCCGAGCCGGTTGAAGGCCATCCCCCGGGTGAACCACGCGGTGGTGAGGCCGGGGTCCCGCTCCACGGCCTTCCCGGTGGCCTCCAGGGCCTCGTCATACTGCCCGAGCTCGTACAGGGTCTCGCCCAGCTGGAACCAGGCCTGGGGGGCGGCGGGATCCCCCTCGGTCACGTGCCGGAAGGCCTCGGCCGCCTCGGCGGCACGGCCCAGGTGCCTGAGGAGGGAGCCCTTCAGGCTCCAGGACACGGTGTCGCCCGGCCGCAGGGAGAGGCCCGTGTCGAGGGAGGCGAGGGCCTCCTGTTCCCTCCCCAGGAGCCGGAGGGCGAGGGCCTTCCCGTACCATGCCTCGGTGTTCGTGGGATCGAGCTCACCGGCCCTCTCGAAGGAGGAGACCGCGGGCTCGTACCTCCCGAGCTCCCTCTCGGCGGTGCCCCGGGTGACCCAGGCCCCGGCAGGGGAGGGGTCGATGGCCAGCCCCTCCTCGAGGCTCCGGAGGGCCTTCTCATGCTCCCCGAGCCGTTCGTAGGCGACCCCGGCCTGGAACAGGGCGGGGGCGTTCCGCGGGTCCAGCAGGAGGGCCTCACGGAAGGCCTCGGCCGCCTCCCGGTTCTTCCCGAGGTCCAGCAGGGCGAGGCCCCGGTGGTACCAGGACCCGGCCCGGAGCGGCTCATGCTCCACCGAACGGGCGAAGGCCTCCTCGGCCTCCCCGGTCCTCCCCAGCCCGAGGAGGGAAAGGCCCCGGAGGGTCTGGAACCCGGCGTTCTCCGGGCTCACCCCGAGGGCCTCCTCCGCCGTGGATAGGGCCTCGGCATGCTTACCCAGGGCGAGGAGGATCTGCCCCTTCCGCTCCCGGGCCGCGAGGTCCGCCGGCCGGAGCCGGATTACCGCGTCGTAGGACGCTGCCGCCTCGGGCTGCCTGCCCATCCTCTCGAGGACGACCCCCCGGTAGAAGAGGGGCCGGGGGTCGGCGGGATCAAGAGAGATGGCCCTCTCCAGGGACTTCAGGGCCTCGGGGGGATTCCCGAGCTCCAGCTGGGAGAGGGCCGCCTGGAGAAGGGCCGGCCGGCAGGACGGGTCGAACCGGAGGGCCGTCGCCAGGTGATCGAGGGCCTCTTCGTGGATCCCGAGGAGGGCCATGATGGACCCGCGACGGTACCAGGCCTCGGCCTTCTCGGGCTCGAGGCCGTTGAGCCGGTCGAGGGTCTCGAGGGCCTCCCGGTACCGGAGGACGGCCATCTCGGCCCGCACCTTCTCGAGGAGGGCCTTCCCGCTCGCCGGGTCGAGGGCGAGGGCGCGATCCAGGGATTCGAGGGCCTTCCCGTGCCTGCCGAGCCGGTTCAGGACGAACCCCTGGTAGTACCAGGCGTCCGGGTCCCCTTCATCCTGGACGAGGCAGTTCCCGATGGCCTCCGCGGCCTCCCGGAACCGGCGCAGGCCCGTGAGCCCGACCCCGAGGTGGAGCCAGGCCCGGGTGAGGCCCGGGTCGAAGACCACGGCCCGGGCCAGGGTCTCGACGGCCTTCTCGGTTAACCCCTCCTTCATGAGGGCGATGCCGAGGGCGCACCAGGCCCGGGCGTGCCGTGGGTCGAGGGCGAGGGCCTGGCGGAGGGATGCGACCGCCTCTTCCTCCTTCCCGAGGTCCCGCTCCGCGAGCCCCTTCTCGAACCATGCCCCGGCGTTCCCGGGCTCCAGGCTGAGGCCCTTCTCCAGGGACGCGAGGCCCTCACCGGGCCGGCCGAGCTCGCGGAGGATCGCGCCCCGGTGGAACAGGGCCTCCCGGTCCTCCCCCTCGAGGGAGAGGACGTGGTCGAAGGCCTCGAGGGCGGCCGGGAGGTCGCCCGAACGCCGGAGGGCGAGGCCCCGGTGGAACCAGGCTGACAGGTTCGAGGGGTCCCTGGCGATGGCCTCGTCAAAGGACGCCACCGCCTCTGCGAACCTCCCGGTCCGGTCCTCGGAGACCCCCTTCCGGAACCAGGTGTCGGGGTCGTCGGGCGCGAGGGAGGCGGCCCGGGCGAGGACCCGCGAGGCCTCCTCGAATCGCTCGGCGAGCATGAAGGTCTGCCCCTGGGCCGCGAGGGTCTCGGGGCGGTCCGGCTCGATGGAGAGGGCCTTCTCGAAGGCGAGGGCGGCCTCCCCTGCCCTCCCCGTTCCCCTGAGGGCGAGGCCGAGCTGGTGCCAGGCGCGGGCATCCCCCGGCATCCGGGCGGTCGCCCGCCTGAGGGCATCCAGGGCCTCCCTCCAGCGGGTCTCCCGGATGAGGTTTGTACCCAGGTGGAGCCAGGACGACCCTTCCTCCGGCGCTATCTGCCCGGCCCTCCAGAAAGCATCGGCCGCGTCCCCGAAGAAGCCCCGTGCCTCCTGGACAAGGCCCAGCTGGTGCCACGCGGAGGCCTGGTCCGGGTCGAGCTCGAGGGCCCTCCCGAGGGACTCCACCGCTTCACCGTGCCGGCCCAGCCCCGAGAGGCACCGGCCCCTGAGGTACCAGGCCGCCGCGAGGGATGGGTCCCGGTCGAGCATCCTCTGGGCCGCGGCGAGCCCCTCCCCGAACCGCTCCAGGGAGGCGAGGGTCTCCACCCGGGCGATGAGAGCGGGTCTGTCCCCGGGAGCGATCTCGAGTACCCGGTCGAAGGCCGAAAGGGCCTCCGCGTACCGCCCGAGGTTTCCGAGGGTGAGCCCCTTCTCCATCAAGCCGGCCGGCGCTCCCGGGTCCAGGGAGACGGCGTGATCGAGGGCGTCCAAGGCCCGCTGGTTCTCTCCGATTCGTCGGGAGGCGGCCCCCAGCCCGTACCAGGCCGGGCCGGAGGACGGGTCGAGATCCGTCGCCCGCCCGAAGGCCCGGGCGGCCTCGCCCTGGTCATCGAGGGTTGCCCGGGCAAGCCCCAGCTGGTACCATGCC
>DATGDI010000101.1:0-3059 GCA_035310965.1 Methanomicrobiales archaeon | reverse complement strand
GTACCCGGCGGAGGAGATGGAGGCATTCCCTGTCTCGGGCAGGGTGAATGATCCGGAAAACGACGGGCAGGACCTGGTCCTTCCTCTCCCCGGGCTCGAAAATAAGATTTTCTCATCCCTCGGGGATTGAGATCCCCTTCGGGGCTCGAAAAATAGATACTTCTCATCCCTCGGGGGATTGAAATCCCCCTTCGGGGCTCACAGGCCGGGAATGATCCGCATCCCGACCAGGTACATGACCAGGTTTGCGATCCCGAGGAGGTAGAAGAGGACGCCGGGGATGATAACGAAGGCCGACCGGATGACGATGACCCGGGCCGTCCACCAGAGGCCGATGGAGTCCTGGAGCCGGGAGGAGACCGAGTCGATGGCCCGCCGGAGGTTCCTTCTCCCTGAGGAGAAGGTGCCGTTCCGGATCCCCTGCACCCCGTTGACCGCCTTTTCCATGTAGTCCTCGATCATGAAGAGAACCGCCCGGAAGACCGCGAAGATGCAGGCGGAGAGGCCGAAGAGGATGAGGGAGAGGTCGACGACGAAAAACCCCTGCGGGGTTCCCGTGGAGAGGTAGGGGCGGTTCCAGAGGACCCCCGCGAGGGTGATGGCGGCGACGAGGATCATGAAGTCCGCCGCCCGCGCCAGGGTCCGGCGGGACCAGTGGAAGGTGTCGTACCCGTCCAGGATGGCGATGACATCGTCCACCCCTCGGGATACCCCCTTCTTTCCGGGAACGCCCTTCGCCATGTGACCTCAGGATAATAGCCCCGGTATATAAAGAAGGTTATCTGGCCTGAAAAGGTAACAAATATCCCTGACAGATCCCCGGGAAAAGCCCGTACCATGGATATATCATGATGAGGAATTCTGTTTTCCCTGACCACCGTTTTCCGATACCACACGGTTCCCCCGGTCCGCGGGCCTACCTCCTCATTGCTTCCTGCATGTTCCTGAGCAGCCGGAGATCGTGCTCATCGCGGTAAGGCTTGATATCCAGATCCGGGGGAATGCGGGTCAGCCTCTCGTCGGCCGCTTCCTTGATGTACCGGTCCATGAATTCCGAATATTCGCTCCAGGATACCCCGAACGCCCTGACGGCCGCCTCCTCCTCGCGCAGGGCGAGCTGGTGGGCGTGCTGGTAGACGAGTCCGAGCTGATCGATGACCGCCTTCTCGAGAGCCTCGTGAAGGATCAGGAATCTATCGGTCAGGATCACCTTTCCCCCGCTTTGAAACGACACCGGCAGATGCCGGTCGATATAGATCCTTTTTCCGTCCCTGCTGTAGCCGGCCAGGTACGGTATATCGTGCGTGCGATCCAGGGTCGTGCGGGCGAGAATCTCCTTCACGGCCTGCTCGAGCATCTCCGATGAGACGAGCGTATCATCCCGAGGAATTCTTTTCATGGCATCGGCCTCCCGGCGTCGAATGTCCCCACTATTTTCATAACGGTGATCGGTTATTATACCTGACCGCTGCCGATGCAGATCGGTCTCTGCCCGCGACCCCCGACTGCCGGAGGCGACCCGTCCAGATAACCTGATATCGCTGCCAGACGATAGCTTGAAGACCCGGATGGGCATGGTGCTTTCATGGAGTTCGTTCACGTGAAGGGAAAGAGGAAGCAGGGCGAGGTCCTTCTCTACGCCCTCTCCACCTGCGGCTGGTGCGCAAAGACGAAGGAGCTCCTCACGAACCTGGGGATCGACTTCTCGTACCTGTACGTCGACCTCCTCCCGAAGTCCGAGATGGAGAAGGCCTTCGACGAGGTGAAGCGTTTCAACCCCGCATGCTCCTTCCCCACGGTGGTCATCGACGGCGGAAAGACCATCGTCGGGTTCCGGGAGCAGGAGCTCCGGGAGGCCTTTGAATGAAGCAGCCGGGACTCGCCGCCCTGATCCTCCTGAGCCTCGCCCTCGGAGCCCTCCTCGTCCTCCCGGGCTGCATGGCAACAACCCCCCCCGCCCCGGCGACCTCGTACCCCTCGTACGTGATGCATATCCCGGGGAACAATCATGGTACGGTCCTCCTCGTGGGGAGGACCAGCTGTCCCCATTGCCACGATGCCAGGGTTTTTCTCGCAAACCTGAGCATTGACTACTACTGGATCGACACTGATACCCTCGACCAGGCCAATATCACGCAGGTCCTGAACTCGCTCAAAGGGGTTTGCAGCCAGATCGAGTCGGTCCCGATCCTCGTGGTGAACAACCAGCAGTGTATCATCGGGTTCGATGAGACCCGCTACAGGGAGGCCCTTGGATGAACGGGACTCCCGAGATACCGGAGGCCGAGATCGCTGCCCTCCACGATCGGCTCGACCGGGAGGCCGAGGAAGGCGGCTATCACCTCAACCCTGACCGGGCCTTCGTCCGGGGCCTCGTCCATGGGCTCATCATCAACACGAGGCGTTACGGATACCAGTCCTGCCCCTGCCGGCTCGCCACAGGGAAGAAGAAGGCGGACCTGGACATCATCTGTCCCTGTGACTACCGGGACCCCGACCTCGCCGACTACGGGGCCTGCTACTGTGCCCTCTACGTCTCGGACGAGGTCCTCGCGGGGAGAAGGAAGGTAGCCTCCATACCGGAGCGCCGGCCCCCGCCCGATGTCCGGGCCCGGGTCCCTCCCTCTGCGGGCGCAGCCCCCTCCTTCACCCTCGGGTACCCGGTCTGGCGGTGCCGGGTCTGCGGGTACCTCTGTGCCCGGGACGAGCCGCCTGACATCTGCCCGATCTGCAAGGCGAAGAAGGACCGGTTCGAGCGGTTCTTCTGACGAACATTCTCCCCTCCCTCCCTTTTCCGGATCCCGCGGCCATGAAAAGAAAGCGCCCCTCCCCTGCCCCCCTCCCCATGACCCTCGAGGAGGCCGGGGAGCGGGGGATGGACGCCCTTGACATCGTCCTCGTCACCGGCGACGCCTACGTGGACCACCCGGCCTTCGGGACCGCGGTGATCGGCCGGGTCCTCGAGGCCGCGGGATACCGGGTGGGGATCATCGCCCAGCCGGACTGGAGATCCCGGGCCGATTTCCAGAGGCTCGGGCGTCCCCGCCTCTTCTTCGGGG
>DATGDI010000100.1:0-20874 GCA_035310965.1 Methanomicrobiales archaeon | reverse complement strand
CTGCGGGCTCGTCTCCCGGGGCGGCGCCTTCCTCACGGCGTGGATGCTCCACAACAAGAAGGAGAATCCCCTCTACTCGGAGTTCGACTACCTCCTCGAGATCCTGAAGGAGCACGAGGTCACCCTCTCCATGGGGAACGGTATGCGGGCAGGGGCAGTGCACGATGCCACCGACCGTGCGGGCATCCAGGAGCTCATCATCAACGCCGAGCTTGCCGATAAAGCCACCGCCGCAGGGGTCCAGACCATCGTCGAGGGGCCGGGGCACATTCCCCTGGACGAGATCGAGGCGAACGTCATCATCCAGAAGCGGCTCACCAACCGGAAGCCCTTCTACATGCTCGGGCCCCTTGTCACCGACATCGCGCCCGGCTACGACGACCGGGTCGCGGCCATCGGGGCGGCCATCTCCTCGGCCCACGGTGCCGACTTCATCTGCTACGTGACCCCGGCCGAGCACCTGGCCCTCCCCACCCCCGAGGAGGTCTATGAGGGGGTCATCTCCACCCGGATCGCGGCCCACGTCGGGGACATGGTGAAGCTGAAGAAGCGGGACGGCGACCTCGAGATGGGGAAGGCCCGCCGGTCCCTCGACTGGGGGAAGCAGTTCCGGCTCGCCATCAACCCCGAGAAGGCGAAGAGGATCCGGGCCGAGCGGATGCCGGGGGACTCGGACGTCTGCACCATGTGCGGCGATTACTGTGCCATGAAGATCGTGAACCAGTACTTCGCCTTCTGACGGCGATCCCCTGCATCCTCCCTTCTTTTATTTTCCCGAAAATTCCCTCAATGCACTCCACGTATCGGCGAGCTGCGGCAGGCCGACCCGGGCATTCGCCGGGCTCGTGGAAGGGAGGGTGAGGATCAGGATACCCGGGATTCCGTCAGCAAAAGACTTGTGGAAGATACGGCCGGCCCCTCCTCCGTTCAAGACGATGACGGAGATGGTCGGGTGGTCCCGGAGGAAACCGGGGATATCGTTCAGGACCTCGTTTTTCATGGCTGCGTCATCGCTCCCCTCCCGCTCGCACTCCTTCGTCACGTCCCAGAGGGCGATCCGCTTCTCCTTGAGCCGGACGGTCCTCACATGGTACGGCAGGGTGGCCTGGATCCCCAGGAGCGCCTCCATGAGGGGCCAGAACCGGTTCCGGGGATTAGCATAGTATTCACCCCTTTCGAGGGAGATCACCGAGGGGAAGGAACCGAGGATGAGGACTACGGGATCCGGGCCGACGACGGGAGGGAGGCCGGTGAGGCGGGGGGTGGGGGGCATCATGAGAACAGGGAGGCGGGGACCGATAAGGATGCCGCAGGGGATGACCTCCTCCATCCCAAACCTTTATCCCCATCCACGGGGAGGGATGCACGGGGTGAAGGGATGCAGATCAGCCCTGGTATGGCAAAACTCACGAACGGCCAGCTCCAAAAGGTCCAGAAGCTCGAGGGCGAGCTCGATGTGATCCTCATCGCCCACGAAAAGATGCCGGTCCTCTCGGATCTCTCAAGGGAGGAGCTGAAGGCCCTCCGGGAGATGGAGAAGCGGATGAGTCTCACCCTGGTGGCGTACAGGGCGGAATAAGGCGGGGAAGACTCCCCTTTTCCGGGCGAAGGGAGGAGATCCGGAAACCCGGGGGCAAGTCCGACCCGGAGAGGCGGTTCAGGCGAGAAAACGGTCCGCCGGCCTGAGGAACCATTATATAGTGAGACTCCCTAACTTAAGGTAAATCACTCACAGGAGTTTATCACGTTGACATCAAAGGATTCTGCGGAAGTCACGGTGAAGGAGGCGTACCTCGGCGACCCGGGCCGGGGCATCGCCCGCATCAGCCTTGACATCATGAAGTCATTGAACCTGGTCTCGGGGGACGTCATCGAGATCGAGGGGAGGAAGAAGGCGACGGCCGTCGTCTGGCCGGGCTACCCGGAGGACACGAGGAAGGCGGTGATCCGGATCGACGGGACCATCCGGGCGAACGCCGGCACCGGTATCGACGAGAAGGTGAGCATCCGGAAGATCGAGGTCGTGTACGCGAAGAAGGTGGTGGTCCAGCCGACGCAGCCCATCCGGCTCGTCGGTGGTGAGCAGTACCTCTCCCGGCTTCTCCGGGGCCGCTCGGTCCAGGAGGGGCAGGCGGTCCGGGTGGACGTCCTCGGGAACCCGCTCACCTTCGTCATCGCGAAAGTCATCCCGAAGGGGGTCGGCGTCGTCACCGACGATACCGAGATCGAGCTCAAGGAGGAGGCCTACGAGCCGGGGAAGGAGAAGAAGGGGAAGAAGGAGGTTTCCGACGTCCACTACGAGGACATCGGGGGCCTCGGCCGGGAGCTCCAGCTCGTCCGGGAGATGATCGAGCTCCCCCTGCGCCACCCCGAGCTCTTCGAGCGCATCGGCATCGAGCCCCCGAAGGGGGTCCTCCTCTACGGTCCGCCGGGTACCGGGAAGACCCTCATCGCCAAGGCCGTGGCGAACGAGGTGGACGCCCACTTCATCACCCTCTCGGGCCCGGAGATCATGTCCAAGTTCTACGGCGAGTCCGAGAAGCACCTCCGGGAGGTCTTCGAGGAGGCGAGCGAGAACGCCCCGGCCATCATCTTCATCGACGAGCTGGACTCCATCGCCCCGAAGCGGGCCGAGGTGACCGGGGAGGTGGAGCGCCGGGTCGTGGCCCAGCTCCTCGCCCTCATGGACGGGCTCAAGGGCCGGGGGCAGGTCGTGGTCATCGCCGCGACGAACCTCCCCGATTCCATCGACCCTGCCCTCCGCCGGGGCGGGCGGTTCGACCGGGAGATCGAGATCGGGATCCCGGACAAGAAGGGCCGGATGGAGATCTTCCAGATCCACACCCGGGGGGTCCCTCTCGCCCTTGAAAAGGTGGAGCTCACCGACGAGCAGAAGGCAAAAGTCGAGGAGGACTTCAATGCAAAGAAGCTCGACCTGGACTACTATCGGGAGAAACTCATTACCGAGAAGAAGCGGGAGAAGTTCGACCGTCAGGCGAAGCCCGGCGTGCCCTTCGATCCCCTGAAGGTCTCCCTCACCGGCGAGGAGATGAAGGCGGTCGACGCCGACTACACCCGCCGGTTCGAGGAGGAGAAGAAGAAGATCGAGGAGCCGTACCGGAAGGAGAAGTTCCTCCGGGAGTACGCCGACACCACCCACGGCTTCGTGGGGGCCGACATCGCCCTCCTCGTGAAGGAGGCGGCGATGTTCGCCCTCCGGTGCGTCATCCCGAAGATCAAGATCGACGAGGCCATCCCGGCCGAGATCCTGGACCAGCTCCGTGTCCGGAAGGCCGACTTCGACGAGGCGAGGAAGCACGTGGAGCCCTCGGCCATGCGGGAGGTCCTCGTGGAGATCCCGGATGTGGAGTGGACCGACGTGGGCGGGCTCGAGGAGGTCAAGCAGGAGCTCCGGGAAGCGGTGGAGTGGCCGCTCAAGTTCGGGGAGGTCTACACCGCCCTCCAGACGAAGCCCCCGAAGGGGATCCTCCTCTTCGGCCCGCCGGGGACGGGGAAGACCCTCCTTGCAAAGGCCGTGGCCAACGAGTCGGAGTGCAACTTCATCTCGGTGAAGGGCCCCGAGCTCCTCTCGAAGTGGGTGGGGGAGTCCGAGAAGGGTGTTCGGGAGATCTTCCGGAAGGCCCGGCAGGCCTCGCCCTCCATCATCTTCTTCGACGAGGTGGACGCCCTCGTCCCGAAGAGGGGGATGTACATGGGCTCCTCCCATGTCACCGAGTCGGTGGTCTCCCAGATCCTCACCGAGCTCGACGGCCTCGAGGAGCTGAAGAACGTGGTGGTCCTCGGGGCGACGAATCGCCCGGACATGATCGACCCGGCCCTCCTCCGGCCGGGCCGCCTGGACCGGATCATCTATGTCCCGCCGCCGGACGCGGCGAGCCGGCTGAAGATCTTCGAGGTGTATCTCGGAGATGCAAAGGAGAAGGGGGTCCTCTCGGGAGAGATCAGCCTGGACGACCTGGTGAGCCGGACTGACGGGTACGTCGGGGCGGACATCGAGGCCCTCGTCCGGGAGGCGAAGCTCGCCGCCATGCGGGAGATCGTCGGGGGGTTCACGGGAATGAGCGAGGCGGAGCGGAAGGAGACGGTGAAGAAGGTGCAGATCACCCCTGCCCACTTCGAGACCGCTTTTACCCGGGTGAAGGGATCCCTCGACGCCGATACCCTGGAGGAGAACGAGCGGCGGTCCTGGGAGATGATCTTCAATGCCGAGGAAAGGAAGACCCTGGACGGTGCCCTCTCTGTCCTCAAGCGGGCGGAACTCGCCTCGGGCGGGTCCGAACCTCCCGAGGAGCTCGCAAAGGGAATGGCGGCCTTAAAGGCCGGGATCTTTGCGAGGCGCAAGGACTGGAAGGAGTTGAAGAAAGCGAGGGAGAGGCTGGAGAAGCTGCTCGAGAAGAAGCAGAAGCTCCCGGAGAAGGTGCCTCTCACGGCAAGGTAGGTTCCATGGAAGACACACCCAGCGATGCATTCAGGAGGCTCCAGGAGATCCTGGAACAGATGATACGCGAGAGTATGGAACAGGGAAACTTCATGGTGAGGCCCATGGGTTTCACCATCGTTATCCGGGGGACCGGCCCCTTCCCCCTGGGGCAGGGAATCCAGGCGCCGGAGAGCGGCGGGACCCTCGAGCCGCGCATCGAGGTCCACGAGGCGGACGGGGAGATCCTCGTCCTGGCGGAGCTCCCCGGGGTATCCAGGGACCAGGTACGGTTCGATCTTGAGGAGGGAGCCCTGCGGATCGCCGCTTCAGACGGGGCACGGCAGTTCGTGGGCAGGGCAGAACTCCCCCCGGTCGATCCCGACTCCCTCAGCGCGAGCTGCAGGAACGGGGTCCTCGAGGTGCGGTTCCGGAGGATTCCCGAACCGGCAGGATACAGCTGAAACACACCATCATTTTTCTCTGCGAATTCCTGACGGACAATGCGGCCGCGTTCCGCGTCGTGTGGCACCCCGTGTGCACCCCGGACTTGCCGCGCTCGCCGTCGCGACATCGATATGCGTCTCCCGGCGCACTCCGTTCGCCGCCGTCGCGACCCGCGCCGGTCACCACCTTTGGTGGTTCTCGGCTCGCCTCGCTCGCCGTGCGTCGAACTGCGTTCGCCGCCGTCGCGATCCGCTCGCCGGTCACCACCTTCGGTGGTTCTCGGCTCGCTTCGCTCGCCGGTCACCACCTTCGGTGGTTCTCGGCTCGCCTCGCTCGCCGTCAGCAAAATCAAAGGAAAGATATAGTCTCGGGATCTGTTAGTAGGTAGGTGCATCGTATGGTCAAGACCAGCGTCTCGATGATCAAGGCGGACATCGGGAGTTATCCGGGACACTCCCGTCCCCACCCGCTCCTTTTGGAGAAGGCCCAGAAGATGCTCAAGGAGCAGGAGGGGAAGCTCCTTACCGATTCTTTCGTCACCCACTGCGGTGACGACCTCGAGCTCATCATGACGCACACGAAGGGCGTGGACAATGCCGAGATCCACAAACTCGCCTGGAACGTCTTTCTGGAGTGCGCGAAGATCGCGAAGAGCATGAAGCTCTACGGGGCCGGCCAGGACCTTCTCTCCGACGCCTTCTCGGGGAACGTGAAGGGCATGGGTCCGGGGGTCGCCGAGATGGAGTTCGAGGAGCGGGGCTCCGACCCCCTCCTCTGCTTCATGGCCGACAAGACCGAGCCCGGTGCCTGGAACTTCTACCTGTACAAGGTCTTCGCCGATCCCTTCAACACCTCGGGGCTCGTCATCGACCCGGGGATGCACGAGGGCTTCATCTTCGAGGTCCATGACGTCATCGAGAAAAGGCGCATCATGTTCAGGACCCCCGAGGAGTCCTATAGCCTCCTCGCCTACATCGGGGCGCCCTCCCGGTACGTGGTGAAGCACGTCTTCCGGAAGGACGGGGTCATCGCCGCCTCGACCTCCACCCAGCGGCTCTCCCTCATCGCCGGCAAGTACGTGGGCAAGGACGACCCGGTCATGATGATCCGGGCCCAGAGCGGCCTCCCCGCCGTCGGGGAGGTCATCGAGCCCTTCGCGACTCCCATTATCGTCGCCGGCTGGATGAGGGGCTCCCACCACGGCCCCTTCATGCCTGTAGGGCTCTGTGACGCGAACTGCACCCGGTTCGACGGCCCGCCCCGGGTCATCTGCCTGGGCTTCCAGGTTGCGAACGGGAAGCTCATCGGCCCCGTGGACATGTTCGATGACGTGGCCTTCGACCGGGTCCGCTCACGGTGCAACGAGCTCGCCGACATTCTCCGGGCTCACGGGCCTTTCGAGCCCCACCGGCTCTCCCTCTCGGAGATGGAGTACACCACCCTCCCGCTGGTTGAGAAGGCGCTCAGGAACCGGTGGGAGAAGATACCGGAATAAAGCGGCAGGCACCGCGGGTGGCGGGTGCGGGAGGCCCGGCCATGCCCCCCCCACCTCTCTTCTTTATAGACGATCTGAACTAAATACGCGTATGGAAGATCCCCCCGTCAACCTGCATGTGTTTGCCGTCCTCTTTGCCATCGCCATCATTCACCCTATCTTTACCCTTACCCGCATCTTCGCTCAGGTCCTCGCGCAGAGGGTGAATCCCCCTGGTGGATTTCCCGTCAATTACATCGGCCTCGATTTCGTGGTCCTCACGTACCTCGTCCTGGTCGCGATCCTCGGGGGTCTCATCTATGCCGCCCTGTATCTGGGGAAGAAGGTCGGCCTCGGGGCCCCGCTCCTTGAAGGCTGGACAAAGGGAGAGCCGGTAAGAGACCGCGCCCTCTCTGCCCTGAAGATCGCCCTTGCCGTCGGTCTCGGCGTTGCCATGGCGAAGTACCTGCTGGACCTTCTGGTATTTTCACCCTTCGTGCCGGCCACTCTGTCACAGTGGGGGCAGGCCCCCCTTCCGTTCCTCCTTCCCATTCCCTTCCAGCAGGGGATCGGGGATGAAATCGTCAGCCGCCTGTTCTGGATGACTGTCATCGTATGGATCATCTGGAAAATCCGGGGGTCAGGAAATGAACCGCTCGGGGGCCCGACTTACTGGGCGTGCATCCTCATGGCCGGGCTCATCTCGATCCCGGGCCTGATGCTCTCCGGGACACCTGGCCTTGTGATACTTCAGTATGCCGTTCTGATCCTCGCGGGGGCCATCCCCTTCGGCTGGCTCTACTGGAAGAAGGGGATCGAGTCCGCCCTCGTCGCCCATTTCACTTCAAGCGTCATTCTTGTGCTGCTGTCCCTGTTCTGAAAGGGATCCTCCCTCGCGGCCTGTTTTCCGGTGTGGACGAGATCCTTTTTTCCCTCATAACCTCTACCGGTTGAGGGATGAATCCCATGGAGGCCAGGAAAAACCCCCTTCAGAGGTATGCCGCCACCTGTGGCATCGTCGGCCCCATCCTCTATGCTCTCGTGGTCTTTGCGCTGGGGATCCTCACGCCGGGCTACTCCCAGGCCACGCAGCTGATGAGCGAGCTCGGGGAGAACGGAGCCCCCTATGCCCTCGCGATGAACCTGGGAGGGTTCCTCCTTCTCGGAGTTCTCCTCCTCATCTTCTCCTTCGGCCTGCACGCCGCCCTCCGTCCATCGCGGGCAAGCCGGGCAGGGGCACTCCTTGTTGTTTTTGCCGGGCTCACCTACATCGGGGAGGCCCTTTTCTCCTGCGACAGGGGATGCGTTCCCGTAACCTTTGGGGGATCGGCCCATCTCCTCATCGGGGAGATCGCCGTTTTTGTCGCCGTCCTTGCTTCTTACACCCTCGCCCTCGCCATGAGACCGGATGGCCGGTGGAATGGATACTGGCAGTACTCAGCCGCCACCGGGATCCTCGTCATCCTCCTCATTCCCCTGTTCCCGGTTTTTGTCGGGGTGACGGGGGCCGTGCAGCGGCTGGTGGTGGGGGTGATCCTCCTCTGGCTGTTTGTCATCGCGCTGAGGGCCTATCGGATTCTCGGTGGAAACGGGACCTGAGCGCCTGTCCCGGTGATCCGAGGTGGAGCACACTCACCGGTTGATGTGCACCACCTTCGCCGGCGGGAAGCCGTTGAAGTAGGTGGAGGAGGCGATGGAATAGGCGCCGATGTTTTCGGAGTACACGAGATCCCCGATCTCGAGATCCGGGAGTTCCGCCCCGAGGGTGACGGTGTCGAAGGCGTCGCAGGTCGGGCCGAAGACCGAGGAGATCTCCCTCTCCCCCTCCCTGAAGGCGAGGACGGGATAGGTGCAGTGGTCGAAGATCTGCCCCGAGTACGTGTGGTAGATCCCGTCGTTGATGTAGTAGCACTTCTTCCCGTCCCGGACCGCCTTCCCGATGACCTTTGCCACGAGGGAGCAGGCGTCGGCCACCATGAACCGGCCGGGCTCGGCGAGGATCTCGGTGTCCGGGGTGAAGAGCCGCCGGATCTCGGCGTTCAGCTTCCGGGCGAGGACCTTGAGGGACCTCACCTCGGGGTTGTACTTGACCGGAAAACCGCCACCGATGTCCAGAATTTTAATCCGGTTTCCCGCCCTCTCCTCGGCCTCCCGGATGATGTTTGCCGAGATCTCGAGGGCCTGCACATAGTTCTCGAAGTTCGTGCACTGGCTGCCGACGTGGAAGGAG
This sequence comes from Methanomicrobiales archaeon, assembly GCA_035310965.1. GTDB lineage: Archaea > Halobacteriota > Methanomicrobia > Methanomicrobiales > JACTUA01 > JACTUA01. The sequence continues at coordinate 12,285 of DATGDI010000100.1, read as the reverse complement.
AGGCCCTCCACGACGAGGCCGGTCTTGAAGGCCTCCACGATCAGGTCGACCGCCTCGCCGGGGTGGGCCCCGAACTTGGAGGAGAGCTCCACCATCGACCCGGTGTTCGGGACCCGCAGCCTGAGAACGAGGCCGGCATTGGGTGCGTGTTTCCGGATCTTTCTTAATTCCTCGATGTTGTCGAAGGTGACGAGGGGCTTGTACTGGTCGAGGGCCTCCAGGGTCTCGATGGGCTTGATGGTGTTGGCATAGATGATCTTGTCCCAGATCCAGTCCTGCCTCTCCTTGTCCGGCATGTTCCTGATGTTATCGTGGACGACCATGAATTCCGGCATGGAGGCGACATCGAAGCTCGCGCCCAGGGAGAAGAGGGTCTTCACGATCTCGGGGTTCGAGTTCGCCTTCACGGCGTAGTAGACCTGGACGCGGGGAAGGAGCTCCCGGAACTCCCGGTAGTTCTCCCGGATCTTCTCGTGGTCGATGACAAAGATCGGGGTCCCGTGCTCCCGTGCCAGGTCCTGCAACTTCTCCTTCTTCGCCTGGTCCAGGTGGGGCACTCCGTCGGGCTGTCCCTCCTTTTTCGCTCCCTTCCTCGCCTCTTCCATGGTTGCCATTACGTATCCTGCATCAGTGCACGAATAAGAAGTTTTTGAATTGCCAGGGATCCTCCCGGTCGGCTACGCTCGCCGGGTTTTCCCTGAAGTACACCGTCCTCTCGGAGAGGGGGGTCCAGTCCGAGGGCCCGGAGGAAAATTCCCCCAGGTAGGGTTTTGCCACCGAGAGGACGAATTCGTGGGGAAGGTCGTCCGGCAGGCAGAACCCCTTCCTCGGGTTCTCTATCATCCACATGACCGCCGACACCACCCCGAGGGCCACCTGGATGGTCGTCGCGTTCTCCCCCGGGGCGAGCCTCCTCGCTTCCTCAATGGAGAGGATGCTCCCCGTCCACCAGGACCTGTACGGGTGCCCCATGAGGAGGGCGCCCAGGGTGTCCGCCCCCGAGACGATCTCCCGGTCGTTCATGATCCTCTGCCTCGGCTGGAGCTCGTAGTTCCTTCCCCTGAGCTCCTGGAGGGAGGCGATGGTCGCGTCGCAGGGCACGTACGCGTAGTGCACCGTGGGGCGATAGACCGCCCTTCCCTTCTCCCAGACGGTCCACCGGTCAGAGATCCCGAAGGCCTCCCCGTGCCGGATCACCATCCCGACGATCTCCCCGCCCGGGACCCAGGACCGCACCCAGGTGTTGATCCCCATCTGGGCGAGCATGACCTGGTTCCTCGGCTCCCCGGGCGGGAGAAAGGCGAGCGGGGGAAGCTCCTTCTCATGGGTACCCCACCCCATCTCGGCCGGGGCGGTCCCCTCCTCCCGGAGACCCTCGATGGACCAGGTGCCGACGAACTCCCCGACCTCCTTCGGCCGGCAGGAGATCTGGGTGTCCCGCTCCGAGCAGTGGATGACCCGGACGCCGATCTCCCGGGCCAGGCGGGCGAAATCACCCTCCCGGATGAGCCTCTCCAGGAGATCCGGGTCCCGGGCCAGCCCGTCGGCGATCATCCGGCGGGCGATGTCGACCGCCCCCTGCTTCGCGAAATGGGAGATGAGGCCGGGGTTCGCGCCATGATCGACGATGAAGGTCGGGGCATCCTCCCAGTCCCCCGCGAGCTCCCTGAGTTTCATCTGCCGCCGGTGGAGGGACTTCTCGTACGGGTCTGCCGTAAAGCGCTCCCCGTACGAGTCCCAGACCTCGACGGAGGTGTTCACGTAGAGGACGTCATGGTCATGGCACCAGCTGACGATCTCGCAGCAGTCGATGTTCCAGGCGAGGTCGATGAGGAGCCCCCCCGGGGAGAGGTACTCGGAGAGGACGGATCCCAGGTTTTCCGGCGTGATCCTGCGCCGGAAGTACCGGATCCCCCTGGCCGTCCAGGGGGCGAGGGCCTCCTCCTTGTCCTCGAAGTCGAGGATGGTGATAAGGTCGAGGGGGATTTGGATGTGCGAGAGGAGGATCGGGAGCGTGCACTTGGCGACCGACCCGTACCCGAGGATCAAGACCCTGTTCCTGAACTCCAATTTGAAAGCCCTCCGGCTGTGAACACTGATGGGAGGGGAAATTATTTCATTCTTACCAAAGAGCAGCCTGCCGGCGGGGGAGGCTGCAATTCCTAAAAACCGGATCCCTCCCCATCGCACCCGGACCCCGGTTCCCGCGCATGGGAAGGAAGGCGGTAAAAGTCTCATTTTTCACGGGAAGAGCGGGAAGAAACCTTAATAACCCCGCACCAACCAGATTACCGAAGATGCCAACGAGCATGGTGCTCCCGATTAAGAAGGTCTTCGCCCTGGTGGACTCACGGATCACCGTGGAGATCAAGGACGAGGACCGGAAGTTCCAGGGCCGGCTCATCAGCGTGGACGAGTACCTGAACATCCACTTGGACGAGACCATCGAACTCATCGGGAACGAGAGGGGGCGCAGCCTGGGGACCGTGGTCATCCGCGGGAACAACATCCTGACTATCTCGCCTGTCGTCTAAAACCTATGGCAGACCTCGCAGAGCAGGCACTCCGGATCATCCAGTCGAGCCGCGACGGCGTGCTCCAGAGCGAGCTCTGGAAGCTCCTCAAGGTGGACAGCCGCAAGTGCTCCCGGATCGTGAAGAAGCTCCTGGACAGCGGCCAGATAGAGCGGATCGAGTTCAAGGGGGACGGGATCAAGACCTACACCCTCCGGGCCATGAAAAAGACCGTCCGACCCTCCCTCATCCTCGCCGGCGGGGAACTCGTGCCCTGTATCTCCTGCGACCGGGAGTGCGTGGTCACGGCCTGCAATCTCCTCCTCGACTGGATGTACCAGCTCGCCATCGAGGAGCACACTGAAGGCTGACCCCCTTTCTCGTTCCGCCTTGTCTCCTTCTCCCCCACGTAAGGGATTCCACTTTCAACCCTCTTTCGGAACCTTTATCACCGTCGGGTCATATTTCCGGAACGTTCATGGATTCCCGCCGGTCCTTCCCTGCCGTTTCACCGGTGATCGGAGCGATGCTCCTCGTAGGGATGACCGTCGTCCTCTCGGCCCTCGTCTACCTCCTCGTCCTTTCCGCCCCGCCGCCCGTAATTGATCCGTCCCGGTTCCAGTTTATCCATATCACTGATATCCGGCACCCGGGGGATCCCGTCGCCACGCCCTGTGACGATAGCTGCATCCTCCTCATTCACGAGGGCAATGCACCCCTGGAAAACGACCGGCTCTCCGCCATCATCCTCGGGAATGATGAGATGGTGAGGGCGAACATCACGACGCTGAACGGGAAGAAGTATCCCGCCACGAAGCACTTCGGGGTGAAAAACCTTGGCGGGGCCGGGTCCCGGGGGTCGACCTGGGACCCCGGCGAGGAGATCTATATCGACCTCAAGGAGGATCTCGTGAAGGAGGGAGACCTCGTCACGGTCCGGATCGTCGACAAGGATTCCAACCTGGTCATCTCCGAGGACACGGCCCGGGCCTAGGCCCGTTCCCCGGCACCTCCGCCCCCCATCCACCTCATGGCGGCCCGGGCGACCAGCCGGGCGACCCGGACCGGCTCGGGGACCTTCCCGTCCCGGGTGAAGTCCCGGAGGATCCTCGATGCATCGTCCGATGATATGCCGAAGGGGCGGATGAAGACCCGGGATCCACCTCCGAGGTCAACGGGCTCCCGGGCACCGAGCCTCCGGTACGCTTTGAGACGGTCCTCGTCGCCCGGAAAATGGTGGGTGATATCCTCCTCGAGGCCCTCCGAATCCTCGTAGGTCACCACGATCAAGGGGAGGCCGGTCTTCTCCTGGATCGCTTCGGGGTCCAGGATATTATACCAGGCCACCACCGAGCCGCTCACCAGGGCGACGTTGATGTCACGGCGGGCGAGGGAGGCGATGATCCCGAGAACGGCATCGGTGGCGTCCATTCCTCCGACCGTGAGGGTGGCGAGGGCGACCCCGTCGATCCGGAGGTCCTTCCTCATCACCACCCCGGCCATGGTGGAGGAGGACCGCCCGGAGAAGGATTCGGCGATTCCCAGGGCCCGGATTCCCCGTTTCGCGAGGTGCATGCAAGGTCTTATGACGGGTGATTTTAAATAGTATATCGATGAAGGTCAACCCCGACGAGGTCTGCATCCTCATCCCGACGCTGAACGAGGCCCCCACCATCGGGAATGTGGTGAAGGAGTTCCAGCAGCTCGGGTACCGGCACATCCTCGTCGTGGACGGCCACTCCACGGACAAGACCGTCGAGATCGCGAGGGGCCTCGGGGTGACGGTGAAAACCCAGGCCGGGAAGGGAAAGGGGGAGGCCATCATCGAGGCCCTCGAGCAGGTCAGGGAGCCGTACATCGTCCTCGTCGATGGCGACGGAACCTACACGGCGAAGGACGCGGAGAGGCTCCTCCGGCCCCTGTACCTCGGGTTCGACCATGCCATCGGGGACCGGCTGAACACCGCGGACAAGGGTGCCTTTAACATCCTGAACCACACGGGGAACGTGCTCATCAACTTCCTCTTCAAGTTCGCCCACGGGACTGACCTCCACGACATCCTCTCCGGCTACCGGGCCTTCACCCTGGATTCCATCAAGGGCATGCGCCTGAAGGAGAAGGGCTTCGGCATCGAGACCGAGATGACCATCGAGGCGGTCCGGAACCAGCAGCGGATCATGGTGGTCCCCGTCCACTACCGGAAGCGGGTGGGGACCCGGACGAAGCTCGACCCGTTCCACGACGGGGTGAAGATCGTCACCACCATCTACCGTCTCGCGAAGGTGAACAACCCCATCTTCTACTTCGGCCTCATGGGGATCCTCCTCTCCCTCGCCGGGATGGGGGTCGGGGTTTACGTGGTTCTCGAGTGGTTCAAGGGGATCAACCACTTCCCCATGACCGTCCTCACCGTGCTCCTCATCATGGTGGGGTTCGAGATCTTCATGTTCGGGGTGATCAGCGACATCCTCCTCGCCTTTCACCGGGAGGTCATTCACGAGATCCACCTCCTCCAGCAGCCACGGAAAGAGCGGTGAAGGGAAGCCCAGTTGTAAAAGTCTTATTTCCTGCCCCGTCCCGTGAGGACGTCTCTAAGCCAGAGCACGCGGCAGGCATGCTCGGCGGCGGCGGTGACCAGGTATGCCTCCTCAAGGTCTTTTCCCGCGGCGAAGGTACCGTGCCCCCTCGCGATGACGATCTTCCCGTGCATCAGGGCATGGGCCACCCGGTCACCGAGGGCCTGTGACCCGCAGTCGCCGGTCACAACGGGTATGCCCGGGCAGAGGAGCATTCCCTCGGGGTCGATGGGGATGATCTCATCCCTGTCGAAGGAGAGGGTGACCGCGTAGGGTGGATGGATGTGGAGGATGGCCCGGTGGGGCGTCAGGTTGTATACCGTCCGGTGGACGAGGGACTCCCGGGAGGCGCCGGCCGGGATTTCGCCATCGAGGGGGACAGGGACCAGGGGGCCCGGTTCGTCCAGGAAGGCCCCGGTCCGCTTGACGAGGAACCCTCCGGCGGTTCGCAGGCTTGCGTTCCCGAAGTTCCCCGAGACCAGGCCTTCGGCGAGGGCCCTTCTCCCGATCCGGGCGATTTCTGCGCTAGCTGAACCGGATCCCGACATCCCGCATCTTCTGGTACTTCGCGATGTTCAGGAGGAGGGGGGTGATGGCCTCGATCATGGGCGAGGCGGCGAGGGGCCCCGCATCGAAGGGGGCCAGGTGAGGGATACTCGCGACGAGGCCGGACACGACCTCCTTTGCCGCCGGGTCGTCCCCGCAGACCGCGACAGAATGGGCGAAGGGGGCATCGAAGGCCTTCCAGGATCCGGCCGCGATGTTGTTGAAGGCGGTGCAGACCCTCGCCGCGGGGAGGAGGCTCCGGACGAGCTGGGCCGCCGATCCCTCGGGAGGAGGCGCGAAGAAGAAGTACTCCTTCCGCCCGATGGGGTTCACCGGGGAGACGACCACCTTCCCCCCGAAGCCCGAGAGGGAGGAGAGGGTCGCCGCGAGGTGCTGGAAGGGGATGGCCAGGATCACCACCTCGGCCCGGTCCACCGCCTCCTGGTTCGAAACCCCGGAGCAGGTGCAGGGAAGCCCCTTTTCATCGAGGACGAGGTGGCAGGCGTTACTCGTCGCGCAGGCCCGCTCCACCTCCCGGGAGCCCAGGATCACCTCGTGGACCTGGGAGATCCGGAGGGCCATCCCCTCCCCGATATCGCCCGTCCCGCCGACGATACCGACCTTCACGGCTTCTCCACCAGGGGCTTCACCATGGCCTCGAGGGAGGAGGCGTCCGTGAGCCCCTCGACCCGCCGGATCTCCTTTGCGTCCTTCTCGATGATCAGGGTCGGGACGACGTAGATCCGGTACTTGTTGGCCATGTCCATGTGCTCGTCCACGTTGATCTTCTTCACCTCGACCTGGTCGCCCATCCGCCGCGCAAACTCCTCGACGATGGGGGTCTGGAGCCGGCAGGGCCCGCACCAGTCAGCGTAAAAGTCGATCAAAACAGGTTTTCCCATGGGTCACCGGAAGAAGCTCGATCCCGGTGGAAAATAAAGATTCGTACACGGAGGCCGCGATCCGGGAAAGGGGCATGCCGCCGCGGGGCGAACGATTATGGGGGGACCCGGACAACATCCCGGCGATGAAGGAAGAGACCCGGTGGTTCATCCTCGCGGGAGCGGGCCTCGTCGCCCTCTCCGCCCTTCTCTATACCGTCGAGTACCTGGTCTTCCGGGACCCGAACCACCTCCTCCTCTACTTCGTGGGGGACCTCGCCTTCGTGCCCCTCGAGGTGCTCATCGTCACCCTCGTCATCGACAGGCTCCTCGCGTCCCGGGAGAGGGAGTCCCGGAGGGAGAAGATGAACATGCTTTTCGGTGCATTTTTCACCCGCCTCGGGACGCCTCTCCTCGCCCGGTTCACCCGCGCGGACCCGGGCATCGATGGCCTGGGGCCTCATCTCAAAGTCGGAACCGGCTGGACGCCCGCCCGGTTCCGGGAGGTGAAGAACCGGCTGGAGACCTACCGGTGTGAGATCTCACCTGGATCGGTCGACCTGGAGGCGCTCCGGTCCTTCCTTGCCGGCCACGAAGACTTCCTTCTCAGGCTCATCGAGAACCCGGCCATCTTCGAGCACGAGGGCTTCACCGATCTCCTCCTCGCCCTGGATCATCTCTACAAGGAGCTGAAGGCCCGGGAGGACCTCGCAATCCTTCCCCCGACTGACCGGCAGCACCTCTCCGGTGATATCCTGCGGGTGTATTCCCTGCTCATCCCCGAGTGGCTGAGCTACATGGAATACCTGAAGGACCGGTACCCGTACCTCTTCTCCCTCGCGATGCGGACGAACCCCTTCGATCCCTCCGCTTCGGTGGTCTTGAAGGAGTAGCCGGATTTTTCCCGGGGGGAAGGCAGACCGGACCCGTACTCGTCTTAGGGGAAAAAGGAGAAGGGGCCTATCTCGAGAGCACGGACATGATGATCTTCCCGTAGGCCGGCCGGGTGACCGCGACCCCGATGAGGACCCCGAGGATGGTGATGAAGGCAAAGCCCTTCAGGGTCGAGAGGTCCATGAGGGCGAGGGGGAGCATGGCGAAGACCACCGTGCCCGCCGCAACGAGGATGATGGCGAGGGCCCGGGTCAGCCTCTTCAAGTAGAGGGCGGGGGAGGGGACCTTTCCCTCGTGCAGGACCTCGTCGGTGATGACCACCAGCTGGTCGATCCCGGTCCCCACCACCGCGATGAGGCCCGCGATGGAGGCGAGGTCCAGCTGCTGGACGAACCGGGCGATCCCGAGGAGGATGATGATCTCGGCGAAGTTCGTCCCCACCATGGGGAGGACGATGGAGGGCTCCCGGTACCGCAGGTAGATGACGAGCCCCACGGTGAGGAGGGCGAGGATCGCCGCGACGAAGGACATGAGCTTGAAGTACTCCCCGAGGGGGGCCGAGACCTGGCCGAAGTTCGCCACCTGCACGTCCACGGGGAGGGCCCCGGCCCGGAGGTGGATCTCCAGGTTCTGGGCCTGGGTCATGCCGGCGGTACCCCCGCCGGTGGTTGCCTGGAGCCGGGAGACATCGGTGGTCAGGAGCTCCTTTGCCAGGGAGACGTCGAGGGGCGCAGAGAAGACCGTGACATTGTCGAGGACCATGGAGACGGGATGGGCCTCGGGGGCGGTCACCGCCCCGTACTCGTTCGCCGCGGCCCGGAAGGCGGCCGCCCCCTGCTCCGAGAGGGTGAAGGAGACCCCCCAGGTCATCCGGGTCGGGTCCTGCTGGGGGTTGCCCACCGAGGTGATGGCATTCCCGTAGAGGACATGCTCGGTCTCATTTCCCGTGGTCTTGATCCGGATCTCGAAGAGGCCCTGCTTCCCGACGATGTTACGGGCCGTGTTGATGTCCACCCCCGCGAGCTCCACCCGGACGTACTTGACCACGTTCGAGCCCACCGGCGTGAGGAGGTTCACCCGGGCGTCCTTCGTTCCCAGGGTGTTGATCTTCTGCTCGAGGATCCGCTTGATGTCGTTCCCGGTCGAGGCGGATACCCCCTGCGTGTAGGTGGTCAGTGTGGCGTTCTCGGCCGTGAAGGCCTGCTCGAGCTCGGCCTGGCCGATGGACTTCCGGATCTCCAGCTGGCCGGGTCCCACCACCGAGACCTCTGCATCGAGGCGTTTGTTCAGGGCGGAGGCAAGGTCATCCGCCGTTCTCTGGGAGGTGAACCCCACGACCTCCGAGTTAAAGGACATCTGGAGCCAGGACCCTCCCTGGAGGTCGAGGCCGAACTGGAGGGCGGTCGTGAACTGGCCGTTCTCGAAGTGCGGGTAGATGGCCCCGACGGAGAGGACGATGAGGACGATGAGGAGGAGGACCCTCCAGTCCCGCACCAGCTCGCGCAGGCCCTCCTTTCGCGCCGGCGCCTGGGGCTGCTGCTTCGCGGCCGCCTCGCCCTCCTTTTTTTTCCTCGGCTTCGCCATGTCAGGTCACCTTCCCCTCGGCATACCACTTGAGGAGGGTGGCATTCGTGATCCAGGTATTGATGATATCAAGGACGAGGCCGATGAGAAGCACCGCGGCCATGTCCCGGATGATCTCGATCTGCCCGAGGCTCGACACGACCCAGAGGGAGAGAACCGCGGCGAGGGTGGTGGATGTCATGATGATCCCCGTGCGGAAGGCGCCGGCGAGCTTGTCCTCGAGCTTCCCCTGGCGCTTGATGACCCGCATGGTGAGGAGGATGTCGCTGTCCACCGAGTAGCCGATGAGCATGAGGAGGGCCGCGGTGGTGGGGAGAGTGAGCTGGATGCCGAAGAGGTTCATCCCGGCCGCGGTCCCCACCATGTCGATGAAGGCGCAGGAGACAACCGCGATGGAGGGGATAAAGGTGCGAAAGGCGATGAAGACGACGATGGCCATCCCGATGAAGGAGAAGAGGAGGGCGATGAGGGCCTGGCCCTGGAGGGTGGCCCCGAAGGTCGAGTCGATATAGTCCACGCTCGCGTCCGGGTACCGGGCGTTGATCCTGTCGATGAGCTGCTGGTTCTTGTCCGCCGACATGGCCGTGAAGGTGAGGAGATAGACGTGGGAGGAGATGTCATGGGTGACCGGCTCGAGGGGGAACCCCGCGAAGTACGCCTCGATGGCCGCCTGGGTGTCGTTCGTCGAGAGGGTGACCGCGGTGCCCCCCCGGAAGTCGATGCCGGGCTGCACGGGAAGCCCCGTGGAGAGGTAGGTCATCCCGACAATGGCGAGGGAGATGAGGAAGATGGTGGCGGGGATGGCAACCATCTTCAGGTTCGTGTACCGGTTGATGTCGTAGGAGAACCAGTCCATACCGTACAAGGTGACCGCCGGATGCATTAAAGGATTTGGGGGTCCCGGAGGAGGAAGGCGGGGATGGAACTATCGCATCCTTTATCGCATCCCCTCCTTAAAGGGCTGCTCGGCACCCATCTCTCGTCGTTCCTCCTATCAGGTCAAAAAGGCGCTTCGCACCTTTTCTCCCGCACCCGTTTCTCGTCGTTCCTCCTCTGGTCGAAAAAGGTGCTCTGGCACCTTTTTCTCCCGCACCCATTTCTCGTCGTCAGGGATGCTCCCCGCATCCCTTCCTCCTCAAAACGAGTGCAAATGACAACCCTTAAGAACGGCCCTGCTGTATGGTGCCCGTATGGGATCGAGCGATGGTTTCCGGAGGGAGATCAGGAGGCGCCTGAAGGGATACCTCCTCCGGGACAGGACCGGGATCCGGAGGGAGGTGCTCGCCCTCTTCCTCCGGCTCCGCTCTCTCACCATACCCCGGATCTACGGGGTCCTCACCCGGCGGTTCTCGGTGAGCTACCATGCGCTTGCCTCCATGGTGGGGATCATCGCGGCCCGGATCGGGATCCTCCACGTGAAGAAGCAGCAGGACAGCCCGTACGCCGTCTACGAACTCAGGGAGGAGTACGTGGACGTGGTGACCCAGCTCCTCGTCGCCTAGGGGACCTGTCGAGAGGGCCCCCTTCCCCCCTGGACAACTCCGGCTCCTTCGGACCCGTCCAGGTCCAGAGGGCTCCCTTCCGCCCAGAGGGGCCCCTACCCCCCTGGGCAGGAGGAGCCACTTCGTGTCTCCTCCTCCCCCCTGGACGCTCCCGGCTCGGTCCCGAGGGGCCCCAACCCCCCCGGGACAGCCCCGCCTCCTTCGGAGCCGGGGGCTTCCTGCGGGACCCGGGATCCCCGCCACCTTTTTCAACCCCCCGGTGCAACGCTCCCCATGGACCGCACCTCTCCTTCCCCGGCTGACGACGGGATCCGGGTAACCGAGGAGGTGCGGAGATACCTGGAGGCCCGGAGACATGACATGCGCCTGTGCACCTCCTGCGGCGGCCCGATCCTCCTCCCCACCTCCATCCACCCGCCGAAGCCGACCGACCTCCGGATCCGGGTGGGTGGCTGGACCGTGTACGTCTCCCGGTACCAGGCCCGGTACCATGACACCATCCATGCCGGGATGATCCCCCGGTTCATGGACAGGTTCTAGCGGATATGTCCTACGAGGTCCTCGAGCACACAGCAGACCTGAGGTTCCGGGTGAGGGGCCGCACCCTCGGGGAGGCCTTCGCCGAGGCTGCCCGGGCGGTCTGCGAGACCATGGCTCCGAACTGCACGCCGGGGGAGGTGGTCCGACGGGTCGAGATCGAGGCCCCGGATCGCGAGACCCTCCTCGCCGATTTCCTCTCCGAGATCCTCTATCTCTCCGACGCCGAGTCCCTCGCCTTCTGCTCCTTCGGGGTGGAGATCCGGGGGAACCGGCTCTCGGCGGTCCTGGGAGGCGAGCCCTTCCGCCGGGAGAAGCACGGCGGGGGCGAGGAGATCAAGGGGATCTCGTACTCGGGCCTCTCTCTTTATCAGGAGGGGGAGAGTTATGTACTGGAGTTCATCGCTGACGTGTGAGGGTCCGTATGGGTGATGGCGTCAGGAAGATCGCGGAAAACGAGTGGGAGGTGCCGGTCGGGTTCACGCCCGGGATGCGGGTCCCGGGCCGGTTCTTCCTTTCCGACGGGCTGAGGAAGAGCCTGGAGCCGGGGGCCATCCAGCAGCTCGCGAACGTCGCAACGATGCCGGGCATCGTGAAGTACGCCCTCGCCATGCCCGACATCCACTGGGGCTACGGCTTCCCCATCGGGGGGGTCGCGGCCTTCGGGATCTCCGACGGTGTCATCTCCCCCGGGGGGGTGGGCTTTGACATCAACTGCGGGGTGCGGCTCATGGCGACCCCGCTCACGGTCCAGGACCTCAAGAACCGGCGGGAACTCGTTGAGCGGCTTTACGAGGCGGTTCCGACCGGCGTCGGGGCGAAGGCCACCCTCCGGCTCTCGAACCGGGAGCTGGAGGAGATGATGGTCACCGGCTCCCGGTGGGCAGTGGAGCACGGGTACGGGGTCCCCCGGGACATCGCGCGATGCGAGGAGCAGGGCTCGATGAAGGGGGCGGACCCCGGCTCGGTAAGCCCGAAGGCCCGGCAGCGGGGCTTCCCCCAGGCGGGGACCCTGGGGTCGGGGAACCACTTCCTGGAGATCCAGGAGGTGAGGGAGGTGTACGATCCCAAGGCCGCCTCCCTCTTCGGCATCTCCCGGGGACAGGTCACCGTGATGATCCACTGCGGCTCCCGGGGCCTCGGCCACCAGGTCTGCACCGACCATCTCAGGGAACTCGAGACCGCGACGAAGAAGTACGGCATCCGGCTCCCCGACCGGCAGCTCGCCTGCGCCCCCATTACCTCCCCCGAG
>DATGDI010000099.1:0-6386 GCA_035310965.1 Methanomicrobiales archaeon | reverse complement strand
GGCGGGGCCGACTGGGTAGAGGCCGGGACCCCCCTCATCAAGAGCGCCGGGATGGAGGCGGTCCGGAGGCTCCGGGCCGAGTTCCCGGACCGGGAGATCGTGGCCGACATGAAGGTCGCGGACACGGGCACCCTCGAGGTGGAGATGGCCGCAAAGTCGGGAGCCGGCGTCATCTGCATCCTCGCCACCGCGGATGACGAGGTGGTCCGGGAGGCGGTCCGGGCGAAGAACCTCTACGGAGTGAGGATCATGGCCGACCTGATCAACTCGCCGGACCCGGTCGGCCGGGCCTTCGAGCTCGAGGAGCTGGGGGTGGACATCATCGCGGCCCACACGGGGATCGACCAGCAGATGGTGGGGCTCACCTCCGTGGAGCTCGCGAGGGAGCTCGGGGGGCGGCTCTCGGTCCCCCTCGCCGTCGCGGGAGGCCTCGACGCGGGATCGGCGGCGGAGGCGGTGAGATCCGGGGCCTCGATCATCATCGTCGGCGGGAACATCATACGGTCCGGCGACGTGACCGGCTCGACCCGGAGGATCCGAAAGGCCATCGACCGGCCCGGGGAACGCACGAGTCCCGTCCGCACGCGGGACGAGGAGATCCGCGAACTGCTCATGGGGGTGTCCACCCCGAACATCTCGGATGCCATGCACCGGAAGGGGGCGATGCGGGATATCCTCTCCATCTGCGGCGACGTGAAGATGGCGGGGAAGGCGGTCACCGTCCAGACCTTTGCAGGCGACTGGGCAAAGCCCGTGGAGGCCATCGAGATCGCGGGGCCGGGCGACGTTCTCGTCATCAACAACGACGGGGGAGTCCACGTCGCCCCCTGGGGGGAGCTCGCCACGAGGAGCTGCATGGGAAAAGGGGTGTCCGGGGTCGTCATCGACGGCGCGGTGAGGGATGTCGACGACATCCGGCGGCTTTCCTACCCGCTCTTCGCCCGGGCCATCGTCCCGAACGCTGGCGAGCCCAAGGGCTTCGGGGAGATCAACGCCGAGATCCGGTGCTGTGGCGAGGTCGTCCGCCCGGGGGACTGGATCGTCGGGGACATGAACGGGGTGGTGGTCATCCCGAGGGAACGGGCCTACGAGGTGGCGAGGAGGGCCCGGGAGGTGCAGAAGAACGAGGAGCGGATCCGGGAGGAGATCTCCCGGGGGGGCACCCTCTCGGTAATCCAGGAGCTCGAGAAGTGGGAGAAGAGGTGAGGGTGACGTTCTCCTTCAGGGGAACGGAGCTGGAGCAACGCGAAGCGGTGCGATGATCACCGGAAGAAGGCTGCCTCCATGAGGGATCCGCCGGCCCCGACGATCTTCTCGATGGCGTTCCTGATGCTGTCCACCCGGAGGATCAGCACCGCCGCCTCCTTCCCGCTGTAGGCGTACGAGTACTCGATGTTGATGTTCGCATCGCCGAGCAGCCTGGCCACCTCGTAGAGCCCGCCCGGCTCGTCCCGCATCTTCACCCCGATGACATCGGTGAAGGACACGACGAACCCGAGGGAGGTGAGCTTCCGGTACGCCTTGTCCGGGTGGTTCACGAGCGCCCGCACCACCCCGAAGCCGTCCGCCTCGGCGATGGAGAAGGCGAAGATGTTCACCCCCTCCTCCTCCATGGCCTTCGCGATGGCCGCGAGCCTCCCCGGCTTGTTCTCCGAGAAGACCGAGATCTGCTTGATGAAATACCTCTCATGCTCCATTACATCTTCCTCCTGTCAATCACCCTCTTTGCCTTTCCCTCGAACCTCGGGAGGGAGCCCGGCTCGGCGAGTTCCACGTCGGCATGGACCGAGAGGGCCGACTCCAGCCGCCGGCCGATCATCTCCTTCACCTTCATGAGATCGGTGATCTTGTCCGAGAAGGCCTCGGGCTTCATCTCGACCCGCACGAGGAGGGAATCGAGCTCGTGGACCCGGTCCACCACGATCTGGAAGTGCTGTCCCACCTCGGGGATGCCCATGAGGGTGTGCTCGATCATGGACGGGAAGACGTTGATCCCCCGGATGATGAGCATGTCGTCGACCCTTCCCGTGATGCGCGAGATCCTCGGGTGGGTCCTCCCGCAGGGGCAGACCTCCCTCGTCATGGAGGTGATGTCCCCGATTCGGTACCGGACGATGGGGAGGGCCTCCTTCTTGAGGATGGTCATGGTGAGCTCCCCCTTCTCCCCGTCGGCGACCTGCTCGCCGGTCTTCGGGTCGACGATCTCGGTGTACGCGAAGTCGCCCCAGACGTGGATCCCGCTTTGCTCGGTGCACTCGGTGAAGAGAGGCCCCGAGAGCTCGCTCGTCCCGTAGATGTCATAGGCCTTGATCCCGAGCCAGTCCTGGATCCGGTTCCGCATCTCGGCGGTCCAGGGCTCGGCTCCGAGGATCCCGGTCCGGAGCTTCGTGTCCTTCTTGATGGAGACCCCCATCTTCTCGGCGACCTCGCCCATGTGGAGGAGGTAGGAGGGGGTGCAGCAGATGGCCGTGGCCCCGAGGTCCTGCATGAGCTCGATCTGCCGCTCGGTCCCGCCGACGGAGGTCGGGATGACCGTGGCCCCGATCCGCTCGGCCCCGTAGTGGAGCCCGAGGCCGCCCGTGAAGAGGCCGTAGCCGTAACTCACCTGGATGACGTCCTTCCTCCCGAGGCCGCAGGAGGTGAGGGCCCGGGCGAGGGAGACGGTCCACTCCTCGAGGTCGTTCTCGGTGTAGCCCACCACCGTGGGCTTCCCGGTGGTGCCCGAGGAGACGTGGTACCGGACGAGCTCCTCCTTCGTCGCTGTGAAGAGCTTGTCCGGGTAGTTGTCCCTGAGGTCCCGCTTGAACATGAAGGGGAGTTTCGTCACGTCCGAGAGGGTCTTCACGTCGTCCGGGTGCACCTTCGCCTCCTCCATCCTCCGGTGGTAGAACGGTGAGAAGCTGTAGAGCCGGTACACGAGAGTCTTCAACAGCCGGTACTGGAGGCGCCCGAGCTCCTCCTTCTCCATCGTCTCCATCTTGGAATCCCAGTACATCAGAACAACACCCCTCTCCTGTCCACCACCCGCTTTGCCTTCCCCTCGAACCGGGGGAGGGAGCCCGGTTCCACGAGCCTCACGTCGGTCCGGATTCCCAGGGTCTCCCGCAGGGCCCTCGCGATCCTCTCCTGGATGAGGTGCAGGTCCCGGAGCTCGCCCGAGAAGGCCCCCCGGTTCATCTCCACCTCGATGGTCATCTCGTCCAGCTGGTGGATCCGGTCGAGGTAGACCATGAACTGCTCGCCGACCTCCGGGAGCGAGAAGAGCACATGCTCGATCTGGGAGGGGAAGACATTGATCCCCCGGACCACGAGCATGTCGTCGGATCTCCCCAGGATCCGGCTGATCTTCTGGCCCCGACCGCAGGAGCACCCGTCCTCGTCCATGAGCATGGTGATATCTCCCGTCCGGTACCGGAGGAGGGGCATCGCCTCCTTCACGAGCGGGGTGATCACCATCTCGCCCTTCTCCCCCGGGCCCAGGTTCTCGCCCGTCGCCGGGTCGATGATCTCGACGAGAAAGGAGTCATGCCAGATGTGGAGCCCGTCCTTCTCCGGGCATTCCATGGCGACCCCGGGCCCGTACATCTCGGAGAGGCCGTACGAATCGAAGGCAGAGACCCCGAGCCGGCGCTCGAGTTCCCCGCGGGTCGCCTCGGACCAGGGCTCGGCCCCGAAGCACCCGGTCTTTAAGGTCGGCAGCCGGGCCCCCATCTCCTCCATGACCTCGGAGAGGTGCATGGCATAGCTGGGCGTGCAGTGGATGGCGGTCACCCCGAAGTCCCGGATCATCTCGATCTGCCGCCGGGTGTTCCCCGTCGCCGAGGGAACCACGGTGAGCCCCATGAGCTCGGCCCCGTAGTGGAACCCGAGGCCGCCGGTAAAGAGGCCGTAGTTCACCATGTTCTGGAAGACGTCCCCCTCGCCGAGGCCCACCATGGTCAGGTTCCGGGCGATGAGGCCGGCCCAGTTCGAGAGGTCCTTTCCCGTGTAGCCAACGACGGTGGGCTTTCCCGTGGTCCCGGAGGTGGTGTGGATCCGCCGGACCTCCCTCAGCGGAACCGCGAGGAATCCGAAGGGGTACCCCCCCCGGAGGTCCTTCTTGCCGGTAAAGGGGAGTCTCTTCACGTCGGCAAGGGTCCTGATGTCGCCCGGGCCGACGCCTGCATCACCGAGGAGTTTCCGGTAAAAGGGGACCTTTCCGGCCTGCGCGACCGTCCCTTTGAGCCGCCGGAGCTGGAGGGCCCCGAGGGCCTTCCCCTTCAGGGTCTCCGCCTTCTCGTCCCAGAACATCCGGAATCCCCGATATGCCGTTGCATGGCATGCTATTTATGGTGCATGATTCGGAACGAACTTTCCGGCCTGCCCACCTACCTATTAAATCCCCGGGCCACCCCACCACTTCCCTATGCGCCTTGTCGTTGCCCTGGGCGGGAACGCCATCCTCCGCCGGGGGGAGAAGGGCACCGCTGAGGAGCAGCTCGGCCACGTGCGGTACGCGGCGGCGAACCTCACGGCGCTCGTGAAGGGAGGGCACCGCATCGCCATCACTCACGGGAACGGCCCCCAGGTGGGGGATATCCTCCTCAAAAACGAGTGTGCAAAGGACACCCTCCCCCGGATGCCCCTCGATATCTGCGGGGCAGAGAGCCAGGGGATGCTCGGGTACCTCATCCAGCAGTGCCTGGAGAACGCCCTCCGGGACGCGGGGATCGACCGGCGGGTCATCACGGTGGTGACCCAGACCGTGGTGGACCCCGCCGACCCGGCCTTCTCCCGCTCCTCGAAGCCGCTCAGCGGAGCGTTTTCTCAGACCCCCCGTGCTCCTGGCCCGGGAGGGCCCTCGAAACCGCTCAACGGAGCGGCTTCTCAGACCCTGCGGGCCCTTGGCCCGGGAGGGCCCACGAAGCCCATCGGGCCCTTCTATACGGGGGCAGAGGCGAGGCGGCTCGCCGAAAAGGAGGGCTGGGTCCTCCACCCGGTCGAGGGAGGGTTGCTCCGGCGGGTGGTCCCCTCGCCGGCCCCCGTCCGGATCGTCGAGGAGTCTTCCATCCGGACCCTCGTCGAGGAGGGATTCGTGGTCATCGCCGCGGGCGGAGGGGGCATCCCGGTGGTAGAGGGCGCATCCGGGAACCTGGGCGGGGTCGAGGCGGTCATCGACAAGGATCTCACCGCCGAACGCCTCGCGGCGGCCATCGGGGCGGAGGTCCTCCTCATCCTCACCGACGTCGAGCATGTATCCCTGCATTACGGGACACCCGACGCGGAACCGATCCGTGAAGCCCACGCACCGAAGATCAGGGCATGGCTCGCGGAGGGGCACTTCCCGGAGGGCTCCATGGGGCCGAAGATGCTGGCGTGTGCCCGGTTCGTCGAGGAGGGCGGCAGGTGCGCCATCGTCACCTCCCTTGAAAAAGCCCTGGACGGGCTGGAGGGGAGGGCGGGGACCCGCATCGTCCCGTGATTCACCGGGCCAGGACGCAGGTCATGCAGTGGGCCCCGCCGTACCCTCCTGTGGCGTTCGTAAGGAGGAGGGTCGTCATCTCCAGGCCATGGGCATAGACCTCCCGCTTGTGGGGGAAGAACTCGGACTCGTTCCTGAGGTTCTGGTAGTCATGCTCGGCCTGGGAGAGGAGCCTCCCGTACTTTGCCGGGTGGTCTTGCGCCTTCTCGCCAAGGCGTTTGAGCACGATGGGAGCCAGGGTGCTCGCATCCGGGGTGATGCAGGCACCGCCCCTAACGCAAAGGAAGTTCGTGCTGTAGCAGAGCTGCTCGAGGGTGGTGATGGGGATGATATCGAAACCCTTGCCCGTGAGGTATTCCGGCAGGGTTCCCGCGGCCCCCGCCCGGGTGTAGCCTCCGCCTTCCCGGTGGTAGACCGTCACCTTCGCCTCCCGGAGGAGGTCCGGGTTCCCGACTGCCACCCCCTCGTTCGGGAAGTTCAGGTAGGTGTCCAGGTGCATGTTCACCATGGGGTCCCGGCCGCTGATGAGAGGATGCCGGGGCTCGCTCACGACGCCGACCTCGTCAAAGCCGAGCCCTCCCCCGAGGATATCCCGGACACCCTCCGGGTTCGTCCGCGATCCGCAGCCGACGAGGGCGAACTCCCCCGCGGGCATGAAGTCCCCTCCCTCGAACCTCCCCTCATCCACCCGGTGGACCGGCTCGATTCCCAGGGCGGCGAGGCAGAGGGAGGATACCCCTACCTCCTCCGATCGCTCGGGGGTTGCCATCCTCCCCATGCAGATTCCCCGGTCGGTGGCCGCCTGCTGATCCCGCATGAAGTAGAGGTTGTGGAGGGGGGAGCGGAGCCGCACCCCGCCCGCCCGGCCATGCCCGGTGTCCGGGTTCAGGACGATGATCCGGAAGAGGTGCTCCGGGTCCCGCTC
>DATGDI010000098.1:0-3585 GCA_035310965.1 Methanomicrobiales archaeon | reverse complement strand
GAGGACCTTCTTCTCCGGCGAGAGGATGGCGGCCGTCTCGGCCATGAAGTCCACGCCGCAGAAGACGATGACCTTCCCCTCCATGGAGGCAGCCGCCCGGGAGAGCTCCAGGGAGTCCCCGACGAGGTCGGCGATGTCCTGCACCGGCCCGACCTGATAGTTGTGGGCGAGGATGATGGCGTCACGCTCCTCCCTGAGCGCCTGGATTCCCTTGACGAGCGCCTCGTTCTTCTCCATGGGCACCTCTCCTCCGGGCCACTCCCGGCTCGGCAGACCCCGCTCCTGTCACGGTCTTTTCAGTTCTTAACCTTTGGTCATCATCGTATAAGGGTTGCCCTCCGAGTGTCACAGGAACTCCTCAAATCCACCCGGCCCTGACCAGCTGCCTGTACGTCCTTGTCCCGGGAGGTCACTGAGGAGAGGAAAGCGCCATAATGCCGGAGGGGCAATCTCTGGAAGAGCGGGATCCCGATCTCCATGACCGACCTCTGGCTGGTACGCTACTCCGAGATCTTCCTGAAGTCGGACTATGTCCGGCGCGAATGGGAGAGGGCCCTCATGAGGAATATCCGCGAGGTGCTCCCGGGCTGCAGGGTTCGCTCCGAGAGGGGGAGGATCTGGGTCGGGGGGGAGGTCGACCCGGAGAAACTCAGGCGGGTCTTTGGCATCGTCTCCTTCTCCCCGGTTACCCGCTGCACCCTGGAGAACCTGAACGAGACCCTCCTCGATCTCTGCAGGGAGCGCGGCATTCTCGATCTCCACAGCTTTGCCATCCGGATGCGGCGGGTGGGGGTCCATTCCTTCACCTCGCAGGAAAAGGCGGTGGAGCTCGGGAACCTCGTCCGCCGTGAATTCCCCGGCCTGGAGGTGGACCTGGACCACCCGGACATCGAGCTCCATGTCGAGATCCGGGAAGGGGACTGCTACCTGTACACCGGGGTGATCCGGGGGGCAGGCGGCCTTCCCCTCGGGGTGGAGGGGAGCCTTGTCGCCCTGGTATCCGGGGGGATCGATTCGCCGGTCGCGGCATGGATGATGATGAAGCGCGGGTGCCGGATCCTCCCGGTCTTCATCGCCCTCGAGGGCTTCCTCGATGACGACGCACGGGAAAGGGCCGAAAAGGTGGTGGAGGTGCTGCGGAACTACCAGCCGGACATCCGGCTCCGCGTCGTCCCGGACGCCTATCTCGCCTGCGCGAGGAGGGAGCTCGAGGGGATGGACCTGGAGAGGTTCACCTGCCTGCTCTGCAAGCGGAGGATGTACCGGATCGCGGAGGCCATGGCAAGGGAGGAGGGGGCAAAGGGGATCGTCACCGGCGAGTCCCTGGGCCAGGTCGCCTCCCAGACCCTCGAGAACCTCCTGGTGCTCGACGACGCGGCGACCCTCCCCGTCTACCGGCCCCTCATCGGCCTCGACAAGGAGGAGATCACCCGGATCGCCCGGGAGATCGGGACCTTCGAGACGTCGACAAAGGCCGTGGGGGGGTGCCGGGCGGTCCCGGGGAAGCCCTCCACGAGGGCAGAACTCGGGAAGATCCGGGAGATCGAGGAGAGCCTCAGGTGTAACAGGGAGATCCCGGTCCGGAAGAACCCCTGATGCCCGGGTGATCCTCCCGCCTCTCCTGAAAAGGGGCGGGATCCCTACCCGACACTCTCGAAAAAGACCGGCCAGAAGGGGTCCTGGGCCGGCATCCGGAGGGGCACCTCGCTCCCGTCCCGCCGGATCATCACCCGGGAACCGGTATTCCCCGTTACCATCCCTATGGCAGAGGCGGCGATCCCGGCTTTCCTGAGATCCCCGATGATGAGGGGGGCCCGGCTCGCCTCGGAGGTGATGACGAGGGAGCCCTCGGCGATGGCCGCGGCCGGGTCGATCCCGAAGGCCTCGCAGACCATCCTGACCTCGTCGGGGTACACGAACCTGGCCTCGTCCACCACCATTCCCACGCCGCTCGCCTCCGCGACCTCGGCGAGCCCGCCGATAACGCCCCCCTCGGTGGCGTCGTGCATCGCGGTCACGCCGCCGGCCGCCATCGCGGTGAGGGCATCCCGGACGACGGTCATCTGCCGGCCGAGGCCCTGGGCCCTCCGGACGAGGGCCTCCGGGTACCGGGCGAGGAGCTCCCGCTCCCGGAGAACCGAGAGGATCCCCGCGGTCTCGATGGCGGGCCCCTTCGTGAGGATCACCGCGTTGCCCGGCCTCGCCCCCGCGGGTGTCACATACCTGTCGCGGGCCGTGACGGCAAAGACGGTCACCCCGCCGATGGTGGGCGCCGCGAACCCCGGGTAGTACCCGGTGTGCCCCCCCACGATGGCGATCCTCAAATCAACGGCGGCCCCGTGGATGGCATCGACGATGGCCCGGAATTCCGGATCTGCGGTTCCGGGGGGCATGAGCAGGGTGTAGGTCATGTACCGGGGAGGCACCCCCATGACGGCCACGTCGCTCGCCCCGATGTGGACGGTGTACCACCCGAACATCTCCGGCGGCTGCCCGGGAATGGCGAAGATGGGGTCCTCGGCAACGATGAGCACCCGGCCGTCCTCCAGGTCGATCACCCCCGCATCGACGCCGGTCCGGGGAGGGACGATGACGCTCGCGTCCGGTTTCCCGAGCCGGGCGAGGATGAAGGACTCGAAGGTTTCCCGGTCGATCTTCCCGATCTTCCTGTTACCCGCCGCCATGGTACCTCCTCGCGATCTCGCAGGCCTGCCCCGCCACCTCAATTGGATCTCTTCCCACGAGGACCGAGACCGGCTCCTTTCCCACGGCGCCTGTCTCGTAGAAGATCTTCGGCACCTTCCCGCCGGCCGCCCGCACCGCCTCGGCCACCTTCCAGGGCATGGAGGCTCCTTCCGCCTCTTTTATCTCCTCGGGCTCGCCGCGCCGGTCGATGACCGAGTAGACCCATCCCCTCTCCCTGCAGTAGGCCTGCAGCCATTCCGAGAGGTGCGGAGTCCAGGCAAAATCGATCCCCGCCCGGACAGAGGGGTCCACCTTCCTGAGCTCGATGATCAGGCGTGCCATGTGGCTGGAGGCCCCGAACTTCACCCGGCCCGCCGCCCTCGGCCTGCCCTCCACGACCGTGATCCGGCCGTCGACGGCGAGCACGTCATCCCGGGTCTTTGCGAGGGACCTCGCGTACACGAGGTTCGTCCGCACCTCGGGGATCAGTCCGGCGAACTCCCGGCATCCCTCGATCTCCCCGAGCGCGACCATCATCCTCCCGAGCATCCCGAATCCTTCCTCGTCCATCGCCTCACCTGCCCCGGCCTCTCCGCTAGAGCATAGGGAGGCCGGCCTACAAAAAATGCTCCCTCCCTCCAGTCCTATGAACGTCCGGTTCCCCTTTCCCGACCGGCGAAGGGACCCCCGCATCCTCCGGAAAATGCCGTTGGAACGGGGCTCCCGGGCCCATGGCAGGGGATTTTAAAGGGCCGGGGCGAGAATGGGATCTGAGCATCCCATGAAGATCCAGCTCCAGGACGGGACCGTGCGGACCTACGAGGGAGATGCGGCCAGGGCCTCTGAGGTGCTCCTCGCCCTGGACATCAACCCCGCCGGGGTGATCGTCTCGAGGAACGG
>DATGDI010000097.1:0-2229 GCA_035310965.1 Methanomicrobiales archaeon | reverse complement strand
AGTGAAGCTCCAGCGCCGGATGTCGGTCTTCGCGAAGATCTCTCAGAGAAGCGACGATGCCGCGTCCGAAGACATGCCCGGCCTCGACGAGTCAAAGATGGAAAAGGCGATGGAGATGATCGCCCGGGAATCCGGCGGGCTTGACGAGAACGACCCCCGCCAGGCGGCGCAGCTGATGCGGAAACTCACCGAAGCCACGGGGCTCTCCCTCGGGCCGAAGATGGAGGAGGCCCTTGCCCGGATGGAAAAAGGGGAGGACCCGGAAAAGATCGAGGCAGAGATGGGCGACAGCATCGGCGAAGATGAGTTGTTCATCATGGCAAAAAAAGCAGCCTCGGGAAAAAAGGACAAAAAACCAAGGGTCGATGAGAAACTCTACGATCTGTGAATCGGAGACGGCTTCAGCCCAGTGGTGAGGACAATGGAATCGCCTCGGACGCCCCTCGGTCACAACCCTTTCAAGGACCTCAAGGGACGCTTCAAAGAAAAGACCCAAGAGAAGCCCCAAGAAAAGAAGCGGCAGGGGATCGGGGAGCCGATCGTGCCGCCCGCTGCTCATGACCCCGAGGCGGACAGGGAATTCTTCCGCCAGGCCATGGAGGGCGCCCGCCCCCTGACAGGCTCGAACCGGGAAGAGGGCAGGGGAAAACCTTCCCCGGCAGGCCTGGCGCCGAAGAGCGCCGGCGAGGAAGCGCTGGAAGGGATGAAGGCGCTCATTGCCTCCGGCCGGGGATTCGTCGTCGCCGACACGCCCGAGTACATCGAGGGGACGGGATACCAGGTGGACCCGAAGATGGCCGAGCGGCTGCACCGGGGCGAGTTCTCCATCCAGGCCCACATCGACCTTCACGGCCTCGGCGCCGAGGAGGCCCGCGTCGCTTTCGAGGATTTCCTGCGGGAATCGGTCATCCGCAACCGGCGCTCGCTGCTCGTCATCCACGGCCGGGGCCTCTCCTCGCAGGGAGAGCCCGTTCTGAAGGCCAGGCTGACCGAGTGGCTCACCCGCGGGCCCTGGCGAAAGTGGGTCATCGCCTACTCGAGCGCCAGGCTCTGCGACGGCGGCGCCGGGGCGACGTGCATCCTCCTGCGGACAAGGCCCGTTACGAAACGACACAAAAAAGACCCCTCCAGGGAGCGGCCATGAGAAAATTTGCAAGAACCCTGACCCTCGCTTTCAGCGCCGGGGCGCTGGGCGGACTCGTCAACAGCCTCTGTGTCTGGCTTGCCGTGAAGTACGGCCTCACGGCGGCCCTCGGCGTGAGCCTCGCCGCCCCCCTGAGCCCTGCATGGATCTACCCGCGCATCGTATGGGGCGGGATATGGGGGCTTCTGTTCGTCGTCCCCCTCTGGGAGAGAAACCCCTTTCTCCGGGGGCTTTTTTTCAGCATCGGCCCGACCCTGGTCATGCTCTTCGTGATCTTCCCACTGAGGCTGGGCAAGGGGATGATGGGCCTCGACCTGGGAACATGGACACCCGCCTTCGTCATCCTCTTCAACGCCGCCTGGGGCTGGACGGCGGCGCTGTGGATGAGGTGGGTGAATCGATGACGCGGCGGTCTGTTCCGTCTATTCGGTCGAAAACGGGGGAGCGATAGGTGAATCCTTCTCCGCTTGCGGATATCCTTTGCTCCTGGGACCTGCAATTCAAGGCCGAGCACCCGGAAGTGGCCCTGGCCGGGAGTCCGGAGCGGTCGCTGTTCCGCACGGTGATCGAAGACGCGGGCGCAAAGCGTTTTGTCCTCGAGAAGATCGATCCCCGGATGGTCGATCGGAAACGGGAGATTGCCGCAGCGGTCGATAACCTGGCCTCCCGCGGACTGGCAGGCGTCCATCCTTATCTCAGGAACCGGGACGGGGATTTCATCACGAAGGCCGCAGGCGGTTTCTGGCAGGTATCGCCCTTCATCGAAGGCGTGGAGCTCAGGCGCCCCGAATACACCCTCGAGGCCTGGCGGGGAAAGGCCCTGGCCCGGTTTCTCATCGACATGAAGGAAAAATCGGAGGGCATCCCCTTCGGCAAGCCGGGGCGCCCCTTTTCGATTGCGGAGTTCACCCGCGATCTCATGACGAAAATGAGCCGCCACAACCCTGAACGGGCCGCTGCCGTACAGAAGCCTTACCACCATGTGGAGAAGCATTTATTCCCCGCCCATGACCGTCTTCCCGTCGCCTTTTGCCACGGTGACCCCCACCCCATTAATGTCATCTGGGGTGACAGCGATATCCGCG
>DATGDI010000096.1:0-11207 GCA_035310965.1 Methanomicrobiales archaeon | reverse complement strand
GTGAACCGCGAGCCCCTCGAACGGTATGCCGGGGCGGGGGACAGCGGCGAGGTGGTCGCGATCCAGAGGGATTACCTGGACGATCATCCGGGCCGTGTCCCGGGATGAATGTAAAAAACCTTAAAAGCCCCTCTCCCCATTCATCAATCATGATACGAGTTGCCATCAACGGGTACGGCACCGTGGGGAAGCGGGTGGCGGACGCGGTCGCGGCCCAGCCGGACATGGAGATCGTCGGGGTGTCGAAGACCCGCCCCTCCTTCGAGGCCTACATCGCGAAGCAGCGGGGGTTCCCCCTCTATGTCGCCGACCTCGCGAAGCGGGCCGCCTTCGAGAAGCTCGGGCTCCCCGTGGCCGGGGCGGTCCCGGAAATGCTCGCCAGGGCCGACCTCGTGGTGGACGCGACCCCCGGCGGGGTGGGAAAGGAGAACAAGCCCCTCTACGAGAAGGCGAAGGTGAAGGCCATCTTCCAGGGCGGGGAAGATCACGAGGTCGCCGGCTTCTCCTTCTGCTCGGACTGCAACTACAAGATGGCCCTGGGGAGGCAGTTCGTCCGGGTCGTCTCCTGCAACACCACCGGCCTCTGCCGGATCATCAACACCCTCGACCGGGAGTACGGCATCGCCAAGGTGAGGGCCGTGATGGTGCGCCGGGCCTCGGACCCGGGCGAGATCAAGAAGGGGCCGGTGGACGCGGTGGTCCTCGACCCGGTGACCGTCCCCAGCCACCACGGGCCCGATGTCCAGACGGTCCTCGCCCACATCCCCATCAGCACGATGGCCATGATCGTCCCGACCACCTTCATGCACATGCACGCCATCCAGGTCGAGCTCAAGAAGGACGGGAAGAAGGAACGGATCCTGGAGCTCATCGAGAAGCACCCGAGGATGGGGCTCGTGAAGGGGGGCCTCGGCATCAAGTCCACCGCCGAGCTGAAGGAGTACGCCCTGGACCTGGGCCGGCCGAGGGGCGACCTCTGGGAGAGCTGCATCTTCGCCGACTCCGTGGCGGTGCAGGGAAGGGACGTCTCCTTCTTCCAGGCCATCCACCAGGAGGCCGACATCGTCGTGGAGAACGTGGACGCCATCCGGGCCATGATGGGGAACGTGAAAGACCCGGATGAGTCCATCCGGATGACCAACGAGGCTCTTCACTTCACGGCCATCTGAAAGAAACCTTTTACCACCCCCGCCGCCTATTTTCCTCTACATGACGACCCCCGGGACGGATCCCTTCCAGCTCGCCACCCGGAATACCGTCGAGGTGGTGACCGAAGAGGACCTCCGGCGCACCCTCGGGATGGAGCGGCCCCGCTGCTATGCCGGCTACGAGCCGAGCGGGGAGATCCACCTCGGGCACCTGGTCACCGTGAACAAGCTCATGGACCTCCAGGCCGCCGGGTTCCACGTCGTGGTCCTCCTCGCCGACCTCCACGCCTTCCTGAACCGGAAGGGGACGCTCGAGGAGGTGGAGGAACTCTCCCGGTACAACCGGGCCTGCTTCGAGGCCCTCGGGCTCGCCGGCGTGGAGTACGTCACCGGATCCGCCCTCCAGCTCTGCCCCGAGTACGAGATCCTGGTGCTCCGGCTCGCCCAGCAGATCACCCTCAACCGGGCCCAGCGGTCCATGGACGAGGTGGGCCGGCAGATGGAGCACCCCACCGTCTCCCAGATGATCTACCCCATCATGCAGATGGTGGACATCGCGCAGCTGAAGGCCGATGTCGCCGTGGGGGGCATCGATCAGCGGAAGATCCACATGCTCGCCCGCGAGTATCTTCCCCCGGCCGGCTTCCCGGCCCCCGTCTGCATCCACACCCCCATCCTCCTCGGGCTCGACGGGGAGAAGATGTCCTCCTCGAAGGGGAACTACATCTCGGTGGTCGAAAAGGAGGAGGACATCCGGCGGAAGCTCTCGAAGGCCTTCTGCCCCCCTACGATCGGGGAGAACCCGGTCCTCCAGATCCTCGAGCTCCACGTCTTCCCCCGCATGCCGTCGGTCACGGTGAAGAGGCCCGCGAAGTTCGGCGGGGACCGGACCTTTGAGACCTACGGGGAGATGGCCGCGGCCTACGGGAGAGGGGAGGTCCATCCCATGGACCTGAAGAACACCACGGCGGAGTACCTGGTGGAGATCCTCCGCCCGGTGCGCGAACGCCTGGGGTGAGGGCCCCGTGGAGCGCGAGCCTGACGAGCGGGGGTTCGACCGGAGGATCGCGGAGTTCGGGATCCGGATCAAGGACGCGGACCAGTGGAAGGTGCAGGACGACGTCTTCGATGAGGTCACCCTCCTCGCCCTCTACCGGCTCGCGCACAAGAAGCGGCTCACCACCTTCGGCGGGCCCATCTCCACGGGGAAGGAGGGGAATGTCTTCTACGGGGAGAAGGACGGCCTGCCCCTTGCCATCAAGATCTACATGATCCGGACGGCAAATTTCCGGGCCATGACCGAGTACATCGACGGGGATCCCCGGTTCTCCCACATCCGGCGGTCAAGGAAGGAGATCATCTTCGCCTGGACCCGGAAGGAGTTCTCCAACCTTAAGCGGGCGAGGAAGGCAGGGGTCCCCGTCCCCGAGCCGTACTCCTTTGACCGGAACATCCTCATCATGGAGTTCCTCGGGGAAGGCCAGAAGCCCTTTCCCCAGATCAGGGACGTGGAGATCCCGGAGCCCGGGAAGACCTACCTTGAGATCATCGGTTTCATCGAGACCCTCTTCTCCCGCGCCCGGCTCGTCCACGGCGACCTCTCCGAGTACAACATCCTGTACGGGAGGGGGCCCCATATCATCGACATGGGACAGGCGGTGACCCCGGACCATCCCCGGGCCCTCCACTTCCTCGTTCGGGATATCAAGAACATAAACAGGTTTTTCTCGGACAAGTGCGAAGTCATGGGTGAACGGGAGATCTTCCAGCGGATCGCCGGTGAGAGGTTCGCCGGGCCATAAGGGCCGGTGAGATATCAACGGCCCGTAAGGGCCGGTGAGAGGTTCGCCGGGCCGTGAGGATCTCCGGGATGAAGAGATGACACGAGAGGAGGTCAGGGTCTCCCAGGACCGGATCGGGGTTCTCATCGGGAAGGCGGGAGCGACGAAGAAGAGCCTCGAGGAGAAGACGGGGTCCCGGATCAGCGTGGACAGCAAGGAGGGCCTTGTCGCCGTGGATGGTGAGGATGCCGAGGGGGTCATCTCCGCGGCCGATGTTGTCCGCGCCATCGGGAGGGGTTTTTCACCCGAACGCGCCTTTGTCCTCCTCCAGGACAAGGACCTGATCCTCGATGTCATCGAGCTTACCGCCCTCGCCGACACTCCCCAGCAGATGGACCGGATCCGGGGCCGGGTCATCGGGAAGGACGGGCGGTCGCGGGAGCAGATCGAGGATATGACCGGGACCACCATCTCGGTCCACGGAAAGACCGTCGCCATCATCGGGAGCGTCGAGCAGCTGAAGACGGCCAGGACCGCTGTGGAGATGCTCCTGAACGGGGTCCCCCACGAGACGGTCTTTGCCTTCCTCGACCGGAAGAAGCGGGAGGCGAAGCAGGACCTCCTCGGTTCGTACTATTAGGGGGTCGGGTGAGGGAGAGACGGTCCCGGAGGGGGCGGGACCCCCGGCGGGAGACGGGTTATCGCGCGGCGAGAATGGTCTGGCCAGCAGGTACCGGGCACCGCAGATCTATCCGGACCGGGGCACCGGCTTTCCGTCGGGTATGGGGGCTCTGAATGGAGATAAACTCCCTCCCCATTCCCCCCTACCTCTCGGATGCCTACCGGGGCCAGGGAATCACCGAGCTCTATCCTCCCCAGGAGGAGTGCGTCCGGGCCGGCCTCTTCGACGGCAAGAACCTCCTCGTGGCCATCCCCACGGCGAGCGGAAAGACCCTCGTTGCCGAGATGGCGATGCACCACCATGTCGCCCGGGGGGGGAAGTGCCTGTACATCGTTCCGCTGAAGGCCCTCGCGAGCGAGAAGCTCGGGGAGTTCTCGGGGAAGAAGGTCCGGGTCGGCATCTCCACAGGGGATTACGACCGGCGCGAGGAGTACCTGGGGAGGAACGACATCATCATCGCCACCTCCGAGAAGGTGGACTCCCTCATGAGGAACGACACCCCCTGGCTCTCGGAGCTCACCCTCCTCGTGGTGGACGAGGTCCACCTCATCGACTCCGAGGACCGGGGGGCGACCCTCGAGATGGTCATCACGAAGCTTCGCTCCCGGAACCCCTCGATGCAGGTCATCGGCCTCTCCGCGACCATCGGGAACCCGAGGACCCTCGCCGCCTGGCTCGCCGCGGTGCCGGTGACCTCCACCTGGCGGCCGGTGGAGCTCCGGGAGGGGGTGTTCTACCGGGGTGCCATCCGTTTCCCCGACGGGGAACGGAAGGTCGAGGGCGTCTCCCGGTTCGACGACCTGAACCTCTGCCTGGACACCGTGGCCGAGGGGGGTCAGTGCCTGGTCTTTGTCTCCTCCCGGCGCAATGCCGAGGCCTTCGCGAAGAGGGCCGCGGCCGCCTTAAAGAGGGTCTCCCCGGCCCTCGTCGCCTCGGCCCGGGAGCTCACGGACCTCGCCGAGACCGAGATGGACCGGTCCCTCGCGGCCTGCGTGGAGCGGGGGGCGGCCTTTCACCACGCGGGGCTCCGGAGGGAGCAGCGGAGGATCGTGGAGGCCGGGTTCCGGGCCGGGGAGATCAAATGCATCTCCTCGACCCCGACCCTCGCCGCCGGCCTCAACCTCCCTGCCCGGCGGGTCGTCATCCGGGACTACCTCCGGTACCGGGCCGGCGAGGGGATGGCCCCCATCCCGGTGCGGGAGTACCACCAGATGGCCGGCCGGGCCGGCCGCCCCCGCCTGGACCCGTACGGGGAGGCGGTCCTCATCGCGAAGGATCGGGATGCGGTACAGGATCTCACCTGCGCCTACATCGATGCCCCGCCCGAGGATGTCCATTCCCAGTGCGGGTCTGCGACGGCCATCTGCACCCACATCCTCTCCCTCGTCGCCACGGGCTTCACCCCCACCGGGGCGCGGGTCATGGACTTCCTGGACCGTACTTTCTATGTCCACGAGAACCGGGGTCGCCAGGCCCTCACGGGGGTCGTGGACCGGGCACTCTCCTTTCTTTCGCGGTCCGAGATGGTGGTCCGGCTCGGGGACGATCTCTCGGCCACGGAGCTCGGGAGCCTGGTCTCCCGCCTCTACCTGGACCCGAGGGGCGCGGAGGCCATCGCCTCCTCCCTCGTCCAGAGGGAGGTCTTCACCGGCATCGGGCTCCTGCACCTCCTCTGCTCGACACCCGACATGCCCACCCTCTACCTCCGCCAGTCGGATCTCCCCCTCCTCGAACGGTACCTCTACGAGCACGAGGATGCCCTGTGGCTCCCCCTCCCCTCCCTGGGAGACGAGGACTGCGAGGCCTATTACCGGGCCCTGAAGACCGCCCTTGTCCTCGCCGACTGGACCGAGGAGGTGGGGGAGGCCATGATCTGCGAGCGGTACGGGATCAACCCGGGGGACATCTACTCCTTCGTCGAAAGCCTCCAGTGGCTCGTCCATGCCGCGGCCCGGCTCTCCTCCCGGTTCGCCCCCCACCTCGCCGGCCCGGTCCGGGACATGGAGACCCGGGTCAGGTCCGGCGTCAAGGAGGAGCTCCTCCCCCTGGTCGCCCTCCGGGGCATCGGCAGGGTCCGGGCCCGGCGGCTCTTCAACAACGGGATCACCGGGCCCGACGCCATCCGCGGGGCGGGCGTGGACCGCGTCGCCTCCATTATCGGCAGGGGCATCGCCGAGCAGGTCTTTGCCCAGCTCGGCAGGACCCCGCGGGAACCCGCAGTCGGGGACGGGCAGGCCGAGCTCGGCCGGTTCGGGGATGGCTCATGACCACCGAACCCTTTGAGATCCGCACCGCGATCTTCCGGGTGGACGACTGCTCCGCGTTCCTCGGCAGGCTCCGGGCCATCGGGCGTGCCCGGGGGACGCACATCGTCTGCTTCAACGCGGATCTCATGGCGGGCCGGGCCCACGCGGAGGCCGCGGTCAGGCGTGCATTCCGGGCGGTCGCGGCGGGGACGGTCATCTCGGACTCCTTCGAGATGGAGGCCCTCCTCTTCGCCTCCGGGAACCGCCAGTGCACTATCGCACAGCAGTTCGGTATCCACGAGGGGGAGAACCGGGCGTACGTCTGCCTGTGCCCTCCCGTGGAGGCCGCCTGGCGTGACCTCTCTGTCTTTATATTGTTCGTGGACCGGGACTGGGAGACCCTCTCCGGAGAGAAAGAGGCGCGGCTCCGGGAAATCTTCGGGATCACGGAGGCCGAGCTCGGGGCGGCCGGGGCGGCGCGACTCCAGGATCTGGTCCTGGAACGGGTTGCCCTCCTCGAAGTCTATCGCTGATCCGGGGCCGCGTGGGAGAGGATGTGCCGGATCTCGGGAAGAATGAGCTCCCGGGTGCCGAGGGTTACCGCCGCAACGGAACCGGGGAGGCAGAAGACCGCCCGTCCCCGGGAGATCCCGGCCAGGGCCCGGGAGAGCATGGCCGCGGTCCCGATCTCCCGGTGGGACAGGGAGCGGAAGAGCTCCCCGAACCCCTCGATCTCCTTCTCGAGGAAGGGCCGGACCGCCTCGATGGTACAGTCATCGGGGGTGAGACCGGTGCCTCCGGTGAGGATGGTGCAGGAGGCGAGGTCCAGGGCGAGGACGAGGGCGGTGCGGATATGCTCGATCCGGTCGGGGACGAGGGCGTAATAGGTCACCTCAATGCCGGCCTCGTGAAGGAGGTTCTTCGCGGCCTGCCCGCTCTCATCGGTCTCCGGGGTCCGGCTGCTGGAGACGGTGATGACCGCGGCCGTGACGGTGAGCTCCCGCAGGTGTTCGGGGTTCATGCCTCTCCGAGCTCATGATTGGCCCGGGGAAAGATAAAGGAAATGCCAGGGTTCCCCTTCTGCGGTCACTGTACCTGTTCTCTCGACCCGGGACCCCCTTATTTCCAGTGGAGAGGAGACCGGGGGTTCCCCTGAGGGCCGGGCCCGGTTTCCGTCGGGAATTCCCTCAGGGAACCCCTAAGAGTCTGCACAAGTTCCTTCCTTCGCCCTTTACCATGCTTCCTGTTCATTTCGATCTATTTTTATATGGAATGAAACAGAGAAACAACCGGCTATTTCTTCTGAAAATACCAGTACAGGAACAGGCTATTTTCATCATCTCCACAGGAAGCAAAGGGGGGAGGGGGCCGGGAAATTCCCCCGCCAGGTGAAACTCCGGGTGCCCCCTCCATCATCAGCCTCTCAGGGGGGTCGAGCTGGATGGACAGGGCAAAGAGGTTCGGGGCATGGAAACCATCTCTCAAGATTAACGATTATAGGGGTTATTTTGTGGAAAAAGGGAAATATTGCAATATTTCCACAGGAAGATGAGGGGTTAATAAACAGGGAGAAAACGATCAGCTTAAGAGGGGCCGGGGCCATATCACCGGAGCGCAATTCTTCACCTGAGATTATGCCTGAAGACACCTCGTCCATGGGACTGTTCCAGAAATATCTCGTGAACAAGAACATCTTCAGGAATCGGGAGGTGCTCCGCCACTCGTACCGGCCGATCAGCCTCCCCCACCGGCAGCCTGAAATCAACTCCATCGCCTCCATCCTCGCCGCTTCCCTTAAGGGCGAGACCCCGAGTAACATCCTGATCTACGGGAAGACCGGGACGGGAAAGACCGCCTGCGTCCGGTACGTCGCCGCCGAGCTCGAGAAGGCGAGCCAGGAGACGGTCATCCCCTGCCACGTCATCCACCTGAACTGCGAGGTCATCGACACCCAGTACCGGGTCCTCGCCCAGGTCGCGAAGAGCCTGGAGGATCATGACGAGCGGCCGAGCGACGGGACGCGCGGCACCATCCCCTTCACCGGGTGGCCCACCGACCAGGTGTACATGGAGCTCAAGAACCTGCTCGAGTCCGTGGGCGGGGTGATGGTCATCGTCCTCGACGAGATCGACAAGCTCGTGAAGAAGAGCGGGGACGAGACCCTCTACAACCTGACCCGGATCAACTCGGATCTCAAGGACTCCCGGGTCTCCATCATCGGCATCTCGAACGACCTCCGGTTCACCGACTTCCTGGACCCGAGGGTCCTCTCCTCCCTCTCCGAGGAGGAGATCGTCTTCCCTCCCTACAACGCGCCGCAGCTCTGCGACATCCTCCAGCAGCGCGGCGAGGACGCCTTCATGGAGAACGTCCTCGACCCCGCCGTCATCCCCCTCTGCGCGGCCCTCGCCGCCCAGGAGCACGGGGATGCCCGGAGGGCCCTCGACCTCCTCCGGGTCTCGGGGGAGCTCGCCGAGCGGGGCGACACGGACAAGGTGACCGAGAAGCACGTGAAGATGGCCCAGGAGAAGATCGAGACCGACAGCATGATCGAGTGCGTCTCGACCCTCCCCACCCAGTCGAAGGTGGTCCTCTACTCCATGCTCCTCCTCGAGCATATCGGGAAGAAGATCTTCACCTCGGGGGAGGTCCTCCAGGTCTACCGGGAGGTGGCGGGCAATCTGGATGTGGACGTGCTCACGAACCGGCGGATCACCGACCTCGTCTCCGAGCTCTCGATGCTCGGGGTGATCAACACCCGGGTCGTTTCCAAGGGCCGGTACGGGAGGACCAAGGAGATGTGGTTCGACATGACCTCGGAGCGCATCTGGGAGGTCCTCTCCAAGGATGCTCGCCTCTCCCGGGATACCCTTATACAATTGGATACCAACCGGTTGAAGGCCATCAGGTGATCCCATGGATGAAAAAGACCATGAGATCCTCCACCAGCTCGACGAGGACGGCCGGCTCCCCGCGAGGGAGCTCGGTGCGGGGATCGGCCTTTCCGAGAGGGAGGTGGAGGAGCGCGTCCGGGCGTTGGAGGAGTCCCGGGTCATCCGCAAGTTCAGCACCGTCATCGACTGGGAACGGGCAGGGAACTCCCGGGTCTCGGCCATCATCGACTTAAAGATTGCCCCCGAGCGGGACTTCGGGTACGACAAGATCGCCGAGCGTATCGCCCGGTTCCGGCAGGTGAAGGCCCTCTACCTCGTTTCGGGGGTCTACGACCTCCAGATCCTCGTCACCGGGAAGGACATGAACGAGGTCTCCCGGTTCGTCTCCGAGCAGATCGCGCCCATGGACCACATCCGGGAGACCGCGACCCACATCATCATGAAGATCTACAAGGAGAACGGGATCCCCTTCTTCGAGAGGGAGGGCGGGGACCGTCTCCCCCTGAGCATCTAGGGGCACCATGAGGCAGTACGGCTCGGCCCGGGCGCGTGCCATCCCGCCCTCGGGCATCCGGCGGTTCTTCGACCTCCTCCTCACCATGGAGGACGTCATCTCCCTCGGCGTGGGAGAGCCCGACTTCGAGACTCCCTGGTGCGTGGCCGAGGCGGGGATCTACGCCATCGAGCAGGGGCACACCTCCTACACCTCGAATAAGGGCATCCTCCCCCTCCGCGAGGCCGTGGCCCGGGATCTCGCCACCCGCTACGGCATCTCCTACGACCCCGAAGAGGAGATCGTCATCACGAGCGGGGTCTCGGAGGCGGCCGACATCGCCATCCGGGCCCTCGTCGACCCGGGGGACGAGGTCCTCGTGGCCGAGCCCTCGTACGTCTCCTACTCCCCCTGCGTCACCCTTGCAGGGGGAAAACCGGTCCCGGTCTCCTGCCTGGAAAAGGACGAGTTCAGGCTCACCCCCGGGTGCCTGATGGAGAAGGTCACCCGGAAGAGCCGGGTCCTCGTCCTGAACTTCCCGAACAACCCCACGGGCGGGATCATGGGAACGGACGAGATCAACGCCATCGCCGACGTGGTGGTGGACCATGACCTCCTCGTTATCTCCGACGAGGTTTACTCCGAGCTCACCTACGAAGGATCTCACGTCGCGGTGGCGTCTCACCCCGAGCTCCGGGAGAGGACCGTGACCATGAACGGCTTCTCGAAGGCCTACTCCATGACCGGTTGGCGGATCGGGTACCTCTGTGCCCCGAGGCCCATCAGCGAGCTCGCCCTCAAGATCCACCAGTACGTGATGCTCTGCGCACCCATCATGGGCCAGATGGCCGCGGTGGAGGCCCTGAAAAACGGGGAGGAGGAGAAGAACGCCATGGTCCGGGAGTACCGGCACCGGCGCAACTTCTTCGTGGAAGGCCTGAACCGGATCGGCCTTCCCTGCCACGTTCCCAAGGGGGCCTTTTATGCCTTCCCCTCGGTGGCAAAGACCGGGCTTTCGGACCAGGAGTTTGCGGAGAGGCTCCTCACCGAGAAGCAGGTCGCGGTGGTTCCCGGGTCGGTCTTTGGCGAGACCGGGACAGATCACCTCCGGTGTGCTTACGCGGTCTCCCGGGAGAACCTGGGCACGGCCCTTGCCCGGATGGGCGATTTCCTCTCCGGCCTCAGGGGCGCCTGAGGCCCCTCTTCTCCGACGGAAAAAGGCCGCTCCAACCCCTTTATTTCCATTGGAGGACATGCAACCACCGGATTGGATATCCGGGGACATTCCTTCCCGTGAAAAAATGACCCGCCGGAGACGGAAAGCCCCCTTGAGATGAGGCAGGGTGGGGCGGACCCCCCCGAACACCGGGGACGGGGACATCCCACCCCTCGGGCCGCCGGAGAAGTTCTGGCTGGATGTTTTCAGATTTTGAGAGATGAAGGAAAGTTTATATTCAAAAATTCCTGGGAATATACCCCCTTATTTCCATTGGAGCATCTGGAGGCACCGGATCGGACAACCGGGGGTCCGAAGGGGAGATCCGAATCTGATTCCGGCGTGAATTGAACCAGGAAAAATAAGGGCGGCCAGGTACGCGATCCCCTTAAAAAGGAAAGTATATATCGAATAAGAAATATTCGCCAGAAACAACCCCCTTACTTCCATTGGAGGACATGCAACCACCGGATTGTTCATCCGGTGACATCCACCTCGCCATCAAGATAGTATTTACCAAATTATTGAGGAGGGAATGATCGGTATCGAAAAATGCATTGATTTTCTGGACAGGCAGGGCTTACAGGTCCTGAAAGGAAATGAGCTTGAAATCCACCCCTTTACTTCCCATGGAGCCTGCCGGAGAGTACCAGCCCAGATCAGGGGGAAGAATGGGATGGATAAGACGATTCGCCTCCTTCAAAGGCTTTGATTCAGGGAATTCTCCCCCGATAGTCGTATTCCTGT
>DATGDI010000095.1:0-1911 GCA_035310965.1 Methanomicrobiales archaeon | reverse complement strand
TGAGAAACCTGGCGGGGGTCCATCACGAGACCGTCTCCGGGATCGGCGATAACGCCATCATCATTGCCCGAGATCTTTCTCCCGCCGATACCATGCAGATGAAGGTGGAAAAGATCCAGGGATTCGCAACCGACATGGGCGGCAAGACCTCCCACACCACCATCGTGGCCCGGGCGTACGAGATCCCGGCTGTTGTCGGGATCGAGAAGATCACGACGGAGGCCAAGACGGGGGACATGGTCATCGTCGACGGGACGGCGGGGGCCGTCATCGTCAACCCCGACCCGGAGATCATCCGCCGCTACGAGGAGAAGAAAAGGCACTACGAAACCATCGAGGACAGCCTCCTCAAGCATGCCCGGAAGACGGCCACGACGCTCGACAAGCGCCGGGTGCTCATCGGGGCCAACATCGAGTTCCCCGAGGAGATTGCCTCGGCCGTGCATCACGGCACCGACGGGATCGGGCTGTACCGGACGGAGTTCATCTACATCAACCGCGACCGCCTTCCCACCGAGGAGGAGCATTTCTGCACCTACAAGAAGGTCGTCGAGTCGAAGGGAATCCGCTGGTCCACGATCCGGACGTTCGACCTGGGCGGCGACAAGTTCACCTCCGACCCGCGGCTGGCCGCCGAGATGAACCCCGTCATGGGCCTGCGGGCCATCCGGTTCTGCCTGAGGGAGGTGGACCTCTTCAAGGTCCAGCTCAGGGCCATCCTGAGGGCCAGCGCCTACGGGAAGACGAAGGTGCTCTTCCCCATGATCTCGGGGATGGAGGAGCTGCTGGAGACCAAGCGGATCTTCAACGAGGTGAAAAAGGAGCTCAAGCGCGACGGCATCCCCTACGGCAAGGACGTCAAGATCGGGATCATGATGGAGGTTCCCTCGGCAGCACTGATTGCCGAGGATCTTGCCAAAGAGGTGGACTTCTTCAGCATCGGCACCAACGATCTCATCCAGTACACCCTGGCCATCGACCGGGTAAACGAGAGGGTCAGTTACCTCTACGAACCCCTGCACCCGGCGGTGCTCAAGCTCATCCGCCAGGTGGTGGAGGCGGGGCACAAGGCCGGCATCGAGGTTGCCATGTGCGGGGAAATGGCGGGCGAGCCCGTCTACACCATGGTCCTGCTCGGTCTCGGTCTCGACGAGCTGAGCATGAACGCGCTGGTGATCCCCCGGATCAAGAATGTCATCCGGGCCGTCACGGTGAAGGAGTGCCGCAAGCTCGTCGATCGGATCATGTCCTTCAACATGGCCTCCGAGATCGAGTTTTTTGTCAGGGACTACATGCGGCGGAAGTTTACCGAAGACTTCGAAGTAGCGGATTGACACCGGAGGCCCCATGAGTCAGGACCCCCACAGCATGCCTGCCGGCGTCGAGGACCCTCCCGGCGGGAACGCCGGGGAGAAAATCACCCCTCCGTTTTACTGGTTTTTCTCGCGATATCTCTCCAAAGTGGAACTGGCCCCCGAGTGCGAGCAGGCCCTGAAAGGGCTTTCCGAAAGAGGGGTTGTCGTTTACGCGCTGAAATACCGCAGCCGGTTCAACAGCCTCATCCTCCACGATCTCGGCCTGAGGAAGAACATTCCGCAGCCTCTCTATTTCCATGGGGCGGGATCGCTCCTCTGGAGGCCCGCCACGAAAATCGTCCGGTCCCTGCTGAGAAGCCATCCTGCCGATCCGGGGTCCACGGGGGACCTCGACCGCCTCACCCGCCTTCGTGTAAGCTCCGTGATCTATCTGCGCGGCTCCGAGCGCGACGATGCGGCGGACCCGATCGCACAGCTCCTGAGTGCCCAGATGGCCCTCGAAACCCCGGTCACCATTGTCCCCGTGGCGGTTACCTACGGCCCTCGCCGGGAGAAGAAAGAACGCCTTCTGGTGGATATCTTCTTCGGCGACCAG
>DATGDI010000094.1:0-20054 GCA_035310965.1 Methanomicrobiales archaeon | reverse complement strand
TATGAAAAGATATGAAGGTCTCATTCCCCGGGTCATCGGCATCATCGGGGAGGAGGGGTTCGCCCTTGAGCTCGAGGGGATCCTCAGGAAGCATGAGGGGCTGGCCCGGAGGGTGAGAAAGGCGGGCAGGGTGGAGCGGTGTGCCGCCGATGCGGCCGGACGGGTCCGGGCCACGGGAGAGCCGCCGGAAAGGGCCGCTGCCCACGCGGCTCTCGCGGGAAACCTTTCCCAGGCCTCGGTCTACCGGATGGCCGGGATCCTCGAAGGGGAGGGAATCTCTCTCTCTCCAGCGGCCATCCTCCGGGAAATGGGACGGATTAAGCGCGGGATTTATTGAAAAAAGATGGGGTTCCGGGGACTTCTCTTCGATGGTCGCCCCACCGCCATGAGAAAATAGAATTTATTTCGTGGGCCGCGGCAATGGTCCGAAAAATTGGGGCGAAAGCCGTATTTCGAGGGCCACGGCAGGGGTCCGAGAAATGAGGTCGAAGACCTCATTTCGAGGGCCTCGTGAGAGGATTTCCAAATAATGAATTTATTTGGTAGGTTTTACCGTCTTTGTGCCCCGGAGCATCGATATCTTCCCCGTCCGGACGAGCTCCTTGACCCCGTACTGGCGGAGCAGGCTTTCAAGGGCGTCGATCTTCGTGGACCCGCCCGTGACCTCAAGGACCACGCTCTTCGAACCCACGTCCACGATCTGGGCCCGGAAGATATCGGCGATCTGCATCACCTCGGCCCGGCTGGACCCGGCCTCGGCCGTTACCTTGATGAGGGCGAGCTCCCGGTCCACCGTTTCCATCCCGGTGATGTCCGAGACCTTGACCACGTCAATCAGTTTATTCAGCTGCTTGATGACCTGCTCCACCTGGGCGTCGTCTCCGATGACGACGATGGTGATCCGGCTCATGTCCGGCTCCTCGCAGGTGCCCACGGCGAGGCTCTCGATGTTGAACCCCCGGCGGGAGAAGAGCCCCGAGACCCGGGAGAGGACCCCGGGCCGGTTCAGCACGAGGACCGCGAGGGTGTGGGGCTTCATCGGGGGTGCCCCCCGATCATCTCGTTGATGGCGGCCCCGGCCGGGACCATGGGGAAGACGTTCTCCTCCCGCTCGATCCGGAAGTCCATGACGAAGGGGCCGTCGGTGGCAATCGCCGTCTTCAGGGCCTCCCTGACCTCGTCAACCGACTCCACCCGTATCCCGTCGACCCCGTAGGCGGCGGCGATCTTCACGAAGTCCACCGGCGGGAGCTCGGTGTACGAGTACCTCCGGTCATAGAAGAGCTCCTGCCACTGCCGGACCATGCCGAGGAACATGTTGTTCAGGATGGCGACCTTCACCGGTATCTTGTTCGCCGAGACGGTCCCGAGCTCCTGGATGTTCATCTGGAAGGAACCGTCCCCGGCGATGTCAAAGACCTGCTCGCCAGGCCTTGCAAAGGTGGCCCCCATCGCCGCGGGGAAACCGTAGCCCATGGTCCCGAGACCTCCCGAGGTGAGCCATGACCGGGGCTTCCGGAAGCAGTACCACTGGGCGGTCCACATCTGGTTCTGGCCGACCTCCGAGACGATGACCCCCTCGCCCTTGAGGAGATCGGAGAGCTCCTTGATGATGAACTGCGGCCTGAGCTTCCCGTCCTCCTTGTACCGGAGCGGGTGCTTCTTCTTCCACGCCCGGATCTTCTCCATCCAGTTCTCCCTCGCCCCCTTCTTCGCCTTATGGAGCATAGCCTGGAGGACGGACCGTGCATCGCCGACAATGGGGACGTCGATGGGCTTGTTCTTCCCGATCTCGGCCGGGTCCACGTCGATATGGATGATCTTCGCATGGGGGGCGAAGGTGGAGACCTTTCCCGTGACCCGGTCGTCGAACCGTGCCCCCACGGCGAGGAGGAGGTCGCACTCGGTGACCGCGAAGTTCGCGTACTCGGTTCCGTGCATCCCGAGCATCCCCAGGTTCAGGGGATGGTCGCAGGGAATGCAGCCGATCCCCATGAGGGTCGTCGTGACCGGGATCATGAACTGCTCGGCGAGCTCCACGAGCTCGGCGGAGGCGTTCGAGGCGATGATCCCGCCACCCGCGTAGATCACGGGCCGTTCGGCCGCGTCAAGGAGGGCAAGGGCCTTCTCGATCTGCCTCGCATGCCCCTTCACCGTCGGCTGGTACCCCCGGAGGGAAACCGGTCCCTCGGGCGGCTTGTCCTCCGCCTGGTTCGTGGAGACGTCCTTCGGGATGTCGATGAGGACCGGCCCGGGCCGGCCCGTCCTCGCGATGAAGAAGGCCTCCCTGACCACCCGTGAGAGGTCCCTGACGTCCTTCACCAGGTACGAGTGTTTCGTGATGGGCAGCGTGATGCCCGATATGTCCGCTTCCTGGAAGGCGTCGTTCCCGAGGAGGTTCGTCGGAACCTGGCCGGTGAGGGCCACGATGGGGACCGAGTCCATGTAGGCCGTCGCGATACCCGTGACCAGGTTGCATGCCCCCGGCCCCGAGGTCGCGAGGCAGACCCCGACCCGGCCGCTCGCCCGGGCGAAGCCGTCCGCCGCATGGGCGGCCGCCTGCTCGTGGCGTACGAGGATGTGCCGGATGGGGGCGTTGTACAGCTCGTCGTAGATGGGGAGTACAACCCCGCCGGGATAGCCGAATATGGTCTCGACGCCCTCCCGCTCTAGTCCCTCAATGAGTATTTTCGCTCCGGACTTCATCCTCTTCCCTCAACAGTCTGTTCATGCCGGCGATCACAGCCTCGACGGATGCCATGATGATGTCCGTGGAGGCGCCGCGCGATGTAATTATCTTCCCGTCCTTACTTAACCTTACCGTCACGTCGACGAGGGCCTCGGTGCCCCCGGTGATGGCGTCCACGTGGTACTCCTCGAGCCGGATGTTTCCCACCTCTGCCACCGAGCGCTGGAGGGAGGAGATGGCCGCGTCCACGGGCCCGTCACCCGTCGAGGCCCCGGTGATCTCCTTCCCGTTCACCATGAGGGTGACCGAGGCGGTGGGAACGACGTGCGACCCGGATACGACGGTGAACTGCCGGAGGGTCAGGGCGGGCTTCGCCTCGAGGCCGAGGACCGTCTCGGCGATGGCCATCAGGTCGTTGTCCGTGACCCGCTTCCCCTCGTCCCCGAGCTTCTTGATCCGGGTGACGATCACGGCGACCTGGTGGGCATCGGCATGGTAGTGCAGCTCCTGGAGAGCCGCCTCGACGGACGCCGTTCCCGAGTGCTTCCCGAGGACGATCCTCCTCTTCCTCCCCACCATCTCCGGCCGGATGGGCTCGTAGGTTCGGGCGTCCCGCAGGATCCCGTGGGCATGGATGCCGCTCTCGTGGGTGAAGGCCATCTCCCCGACGATGGCCTTGTTCACGGGAAGGGGCACCTTCGTGAGCCGGGAGACGAGGGAGGCGAGGTGGAAGATCTCGCCGGTTTTGATCCCCGTCTTTACTCCGTAGAGTACCTCGAGGGCCATGGCGAGCTCCTCGAGGGGAGTGTTCCCCGCCCGCTCTCCGAGGCCGTTCACCGTGACATGGGCGCAGGTCGCCCCGGCCCGGAGGGCCGCGAGGGTATTCGCCATCGCCACCCCCAGGTCGTCGTGGCAGTGGATGGAGAGGGGGGCGATGGCGGCGAGGGGAGGCACAATCTCCGCCGCCCGTTCGGGGGTGAGGAGCCCGACGGTGTCGCAGAAGCAGAGCCGGTCTGCCCCGCGTTCCACCCCCCCCGAGAAGATGCTCCGGACGAACTCCTGGTCGGCCCGGGATGCGTCCTCTCCCGAGAGCTCCACGATGAGCCCCCGCTCCTTCGCGTACTCCACCGCCTCCCAGGCCATGTGCGAAACCTGATCCCGGGTCTTCCGGAGCTTCTTCTCGATGTGGAGATCGCTTACCGGAATGACGAGGTGAACCGAGTCTGCCCCGAGGTCGGCGGCATAGTCGATGTCCTGCCTGAGGGCCCGGACATAGGTGCAAATCTCGGCAGAGAGGCCGTCGCCGGCGATGAGCCGGATGCCCTCCCGCTCGCCCTCGGAGGCTGCCGCAGATCCCGCTTCGATGACGTGGACGCCGATCTCGGAGAGCTTCCGGGCGATCTCGAGTTTCTCAGCAGGCGAAAGGGACACGCCGGGTGTCTGTTCCCCGTCCCTCAACGTGGTGTCAAAAAAGCGCATCGTTTCAGCGAATAAAGCAATCCCTCATGGAATGCACCGAAAAAACGTGAGAGGGCATGGTATAAATAGGTACCTCCGATCGGCAAACGGGGATCAGGCCGGAGGGGACCGAAAAAAAGGGAGGGATCAGGCTGCCGGGGGTGCGGCTACCGGTGCGGCTCCCTCGGGCACGCTGTCGTAGACGAGGGTCACGTAGCGGGCGACGAGGATCGTGACGACCGGGCCCACGATGAGGGCGATGAGCCACCCGATAACGGGGATCGCGGAAATGATCGCGAGGATGATGCCAATGACACCCGCGACGATGGCAACAACGACGAGGGCGAGGATGTAGGATCCCCACCCGATCTTCCCGATCCGGTCGAGAATCGCGGAGAA
This sequence comes from Methanomicrobiales archaeon, assembly GCA_035310965.1. Taxonomy (GTDB): domain Archaea; phylum Halobacteriota; class Methanomicrobia; order Methanomicrobiales; family JACTUA01; genus JACTUA01. The sequence continues at coordinate 15,508 of DATGDI010000094.1, read as the reverse complement.
GTTGAAGGCCTCTCCCATCCTTCCGGTCCGGGCGAAGCGGATCGCTCCGACGATTGCAAAGAGCATCACGATGATGAAGACGATGATCGCGACGAGGATCCCGCCGAGGATGGAGCCCACGCCGGCGATGACCGCCCCGGGAGACCCTCTTATGAGAGAGAGGACCCCGACCCCGATGAAGATTATCAGCACGATGAAGACGGGAATAAGGTAGATGAACTCGATGACGAGGAGCTTTATCCCATCGACAAAGAGTCCCACCCAGTTGGTGGGCTCGGGAGCCGGTTTCTTTCCACGATACACTTCGACCCGGTAACCCCAGATCAGGGGAAAGATGACGCTCATGATGATGAGGAGAAGCCACCTCACCCACTTCTCCCATACGGCGTCCTTTGCATACTCCAGGGAATCGTTGAGAACCTTGCCGATGTCCATGTTTCTCACCAGGGTGCAGTTCTTGTTATGCTTATATATAAATTGGCCGAAGCCAGGCCAGGGAACCCTTGTGCGAGACCGGGCACAAAGAGATGCTCATCTCCTGCGGCGGAGGACTGCCAGAGGTCCGCGTGATCGGTAGGAAAAAAAAGGATTGATATCAGGCCGCCGGGGGTGCGGCCGGGGCCGCGTCGGGCACACTGTCATAGACGAGGGTGATGAAGCGTGCCGAGAAGATGGCGAGGGCCGGTGCCGCGATGAGCACGAGGAGTATGCCGATGATGGGAATCACCGAGAGGATGAAGCCGATGACGCCCGCAACCACGGCCACGACGATCAGGGCGAGGATGTAGGATCCCCAGCCGATCTTCCCGATCTTTTCGAGGATCGCGGAGAAGTTGAAGGCCTCACCCATGCGTCCCGTCCGGGCGAAGCGGATCGCCCCGATGGCCAGGAACAGCCCCGTGATGAAGGCGATGACGAGGGTGATGATGATGCCGGCGGCGAAGGTTCCCCACATGGCCATGGCCACGGCCGGGGACGTGACCGCGAGGGCGGCTGCCCCGACGGTCAGGAAGAGCACGATGAAAGTCGGGATCAGGTAGATAAGCTCGATGATGAAGAGCTTGATCCCGTCGATGAAGAGTCCTCCCCAGTTGGTGGGCTCGGGGGCCGGTTTCTTGCCCCGGTAGACCTCGAGCTCATACCCGAGGATCAGGGGGAAGATGATGCTCGAGATGATGAGGAGAAGCCACCTCACCCACTTTTCCCATACCGCGTCCTTGGCATACCCCAGGGAATCGTTCAGAATCTTTCCGATATCCATGTAAAATCACCGTACGGGATTCTTTTTGTCCTTGTATATAAGATTATCTCTGAAATCGCCCTTTACAGGGGGAAAAAGGGAAACGGTTCAAGAAAATATTGTATTCGTTTTCTCCTTTCGCCGGCGGACGGGTCAGTGCCGGAAGTGGCGGATCCCGGTGAAGATCATGGCCATGTCCAGCCGGTTGGCCGCCTCGATAGACTCCCGGTCCCGGATGGACCCCCCGGGCTGGACGAGGGCCGTCGCCCCGGCTCTCGCCGCCTCCTCCAGGGTATCGGGGAAGGGCAGGAAGGCGTCGGAGGCGACCGCGGAGCCCTTCAGGGGGAACCTCGCCTTCATGACGGCGATCCGGGCCGCATCCACCCGGCTCGTCTGGCCGGCCCCGATCCCGAGGGTCCGGACCGGGTCCGCGAATACGATGGCATTGGACCGGGCATGCTTGCAGACCCTCCAGGCGAGCCGCAGGGCCAGGAGTTCGGAGGCGGTGGGATCCCGCTCGGTCACCACCTGCCAGTGCTCGGTGTACGGGGGGGTACTCTGGATGAGGAGCCCCCCGTCGATGGATCGGAGGGCGAGGCCGCCGGCAGGATCGGGGAGGGTGAGGACCCGCATCTTCTCCTTCGCCCGGAAGACCCCGAGGGCATCGCCGGTGAAGGAGGGGGCGATCACAAGCTCGATAAAGGTCCGGCAGATCTCCTCAGCGGTGCCGGCGTCCACCTCGCGGTTCAGGGCCACGATCCCCCCGTAGGAGGAATCGGGATCGACCTCCCGGGCGGCCATATACGCCTCTTTCGGGTCAACGCCCGTGGCAACCCCGCAGGGGTTGTTGTGCTTCACGCAGACGCAGCAGGTCTCGTCGAACTCCCGCAGGAGTGCCACGGACGCGTCCGTGTCGAGGTAATTGTTGTAGGACATCTCCCTCCCCTGGAGAGGAACCTGGCCCGCGATCCCTGTCTCCCCGTAGACCGCCCCTGCCTGGTGGGGGTTCTCCCCGTACCGGAGGATTCTCCCGTTCCTTGCCTGGAGGGTGTAGACGAGGGGAAGGGGGCCTTCGAGGGACTGGAGGTGGTTGCTGATGGCCCCATCGTAGGCCGCGGTACGGGCAAAGGCTTTCTTCGCGAGGGCGAGGCGTTCCTCGCCGGTGAAACTGCCACGCTGGACCGCCGCGGACACCACCGGGTAGTCGGCCGGGTCCACCACCACCGCGACGCTCGCGTGGTTCTTCGCCGCGGCCCTTATCATGGCCGGCCCCCCGATGTCGATGAACTCCACGAGCTCAGCGAGGGGGAGACCCTGTGTGGCCATCTTCTCGAAGGGGTAGAGGTTTGCCACGAGGAGATCGATGGGATGGATCCCGAGGGCGGCCATGGCATCATCGTCGATCCCCCTCCGGCCGAGGAGGCCGGCATGGATCCTGGGGTGGAGGGTCTTCACCCGCCCGTCCATCATTTCCGGCGACCCGGTGTACTCGGAGATCTCGACGAAGGGGATTCCCCCGGCCCCGAGGGCTTTTCCGGTCCCGCCCGACGCGAGGATGCTGACCCCCCGGGAAGTGAGATCCCGCGCGAGGCCTGCGAGGCCCGTCTTGTCCCACACCGAGAGGAGTGCCCACTTCATACGGCACACTACGGTTTCCCGATACATAATAGCCTGCGGTTCTCACCCCGCGGAGACCGGGGGATATACGGACCGGAATAGTATATCTGGGTGCCCGGTAGAAGATCCACTAGTGCTCCTTCCTCCGGGGGGACCACCGATCGAGGGTGGTCTCCACCGGGTTCGAAGGTGCCGCAGGGGGCGTGCCGTCTGGAGGGGGTACCCGGGACCTACTACGAAATTCTCGGGGTGGCGAGGGGAGCCTCGGACCGGGAGATCAAGCAGGCCTACCGGGCCCTCGCGATGAGGTTCCACCCCGATATCTGCCACGAGGAGGAGGCAGGGGACCGGTTCAGGCGGATCCACGAGGCCTACCGGGTGCTCTCGGACCCCGGGGAACGCAACCGGTATGACAGCCTCGGCCACGAGGATTACACGCGGTATGCGGGGGGGTCTCCCCCTCCGTGGGGCAGCCGTCACACCGGGGGCTTTCAGGGGTTTGGCGACGCCTTTGATTCCTTCTTCCGGGGGAAGTCCTGGGGCCCCTCCGCCGAGTTCAGGCCGAGATCGCCCTCCGATATCCTGGTGAAGGTACCCGTGACCCTCGCAGAGGCGATCCGGGGATGCGAGAGGGAGATCGAGGTCCCGTACACCACCCGGTGTGTTTCCTGTGCCGGGACGGGGAGCGCCGGGGGGGATGTGCGTCAATGCCCCGGTTGCGGGGGAACCGGGAGGCAGGGATGGAAGGAGGCAGGAGGATTCCCGGATCCCACCTCGCCCCCCTGCGGTGTGTGCGGCGGGAAAGGAAGGGTCCCGGAGTCCCCCTGCGGTGAATGCGGGGGCTGGGGGGCGACCCAGGCGACGAGGAGGGTGAAGGTCCGCGTGCCGGCCGGTATCGACACCGGGATGCGCATCCTGATACCGGGGCTCGGGGAAGAGGGGGATCACGAGGTCCCGGGCGGGGACCTGTACGTGGAGGCGACGGTACTCCCCCATGACATGTTCACGAGGAGAGGAAACGATCTCGAGACGATGGTCCATGTCTCACCCGCCGGGGCGGTCATGGGGTCCCCCGTTGAGCTGGAGACCCTCGACGGCAGGATGATCAGGGTGGAGATCCCCTCCGGGACCCAGCATGACGGGACCGTGAGGATTCAAGGCGAGGGGATGAGGATCTCCGGCCGGGCGGGCGACCTGGTCGTGAGGGTCAGGATCCGGCTTCCGGAAAAGGCGACAGCCCGGGAAAGGAGGCTGTACGGGAGGCTCCTCAGGATCGAGAAGGAGCAGGCAGACGCGAAAACCGGGCTGGTCGTAAGGTACCTCTCAAAGGTGAGGAACCGGGGAAAGTGATGAAATGAAAATTCCCGGACCAAGGCATTAGGATGGAGCCGCCCCGCAGGCTTCATGATCGATGCGGGAATCCAACATGTTCAAGACAGATCCCCTCCAATTCCTTGAAGCAGCGGTGATTTCGATCGGGTCCCTGAGAACCTGGCTCTTCATGTGGCTCATCAGCCTGACCGGGCTCCTGTGGGCGACCTTCCTCCTCGCGCAGGGAGTATGGCTCTGGGTGAGTGCCTGGCTCATCATTGCCATCGTGGGGAGTAACCTTCTCGTCATGCTCCTGCGATTCAGGTAGGACGACGCGCTCGCTTCTCCCCTTTTCCCACCTCTTCTTCTCCCACCTCTTCCTCCGCCCGTTTCGTCACGACGGACTTATCTTCCCATTGTGAGATCTATTTGAGTATATCGGTTGAAAAAACTTTATTTTGACACGCAGACTCATTTATCTTGGATTTAGATATCTTTCAACATATAATATCATATTTAATCTAAATCAGACCTGAGTTTAACTTCTTATCACGAATGTAACAATGATTTATAGTTAGAAAATAGTGTATTAAATATCATGGATTAATCAGTAATAGCAAACTATAAGTACTATTGAGATGATTTATCTTTATACAGCGTTGCAGACCCTGAACCACCAGATGATCTCTATGAAACAGCAGACTCTCCAGCCATGGGTGAACGCCTCCGATGTCGTGAACGCGGTGAATGAGATCACCGTGCTCATCGAGGGAAACGGGGGGATCCCGAGGGCAAAGCTCGAGTATTACGGGATCCTCGCGGTCATTTCAGACCTCGAGTTCAAGCACCAGTTCCTGAGGATGCTCGAGGAGCGTTGCCCCGGCGCCCACCCCCAGTTCGTCCGCTACCTGCACAAGCTCGCCGAGAACGGGAGGAAGTACTCCCGGGAGTACCGGTCCGATATGCACCACATGACGAGCCACCTCGGCAGGCTCTACGGGATGTACGGCGACGGGATCTTTACCCGGATGAAGAGGGGAAGGCGGGGCGTCCCCGGATCCACCCTCGACGACGCCGTGATAAACTGCGCCTGACCCGGCCTGTTCGGCCACTCGCCCAAAAAAGAGAAAATCAGGGTCGGAAGGAATCCGGACCTACGTATACATCCTGTTATCCATGGCCGGGGGCTCGCTCCTCACCTTTTTCACCGCCTCGATGTAGTCCCCCTGTTCCACTGCTTCCGCCCCTCTCCTGACCGCGTTCATGCCCGCCTCCCGGCAGACGGCCTGGAGGTCGGCGCCCGTGGTGTGCTCGGTGAGCCTCACGATCTCGTCGAGATCGATCTTCCCGAGGTGCATCGGGGCGGAGTGGATCCTCAGGATCTCCCTCCTCGCCCCGGAGTCGGGAAGGGGGATCTCGAGGATCCGGTCAAAGCGGCCGGGCCTGAGGATGGCAAGGTCCAGCATGTCCACCCGGTTCGTCGCGGCCATGATCCGCACGTCCCCCCGGTTGTCGAAGCCGTCCATCTCCGCGAGGAGCTGCATGAGGGTCCGCTGGACCTCCGCACTCCCGCTCGTCCCGTCGTGGGTCCGGTGGCTCGCGATGGCGTCAATTTCATCGATGAAGACGATGGAGGGCGCCCTCTCCCGGGCGAGGGAGAAGAGCTCCCGCACGAGCTGGGCCCCCTCCCCGATGAACTTGTGGACAAGCTCGCTCCCTGACATCCGGATGAAGGTGGCGTGGGCCTCGTGGGCCACCGCCTTGGCCATGAGGGTCTTCCCCGTTCCCGGGGGACCGTGGAGGAGGATCCCCTTGGGCGGCTCGACCCCCAGCCTCCGGAAGACCTCGGGCTTCGTGAGGGGATACTCTACCGCCTCCCTGACCTCCTCGATCTCCTTCTTGAGACCGCCGATCCTCTCGAAGGTGACCTCCGGGGATTCCTCGAGCTCCATGACCCTCACCCGCGCGTCGTAGATGTTCCCGATGATCTTCACGATGGAGAGGGCGTTGTTCACCGCGACCTTGGTCCCGGGTTTCAGGACAGCGTGGAGATCCTCGCTCGCCTGGGTGATGTACTCCTGGTTGTTCCCCTGCTGCCGCAGGTAGATCTCCCCGTTTTCCATCACCTCCACTACCGCCGCAACAAAGAGGGGCATGCGCTTCAGCTGGGCGTTCTCCCGCTTTACCTGGGATAGCTCCTTCTGGAGGGTCTCGTTCTTCATCCTGAGATCCAGGATCTGGGCCTGGATCTCCTGCAGCTCGAGCTTCAGCTGGAAAACCTCGCTTTCGACCGGCGGGTTGTTGGTGATGGTGTTGTCCATGCCACTATATAGTACGCATTTGAGAGATTTATTAGGTATGTCGTTGATCATCCGGGCCAGGGGTCTCTCCGGGGGAAGGGGCCGGGGCCCCCTCCTCGTCTCCCCGGAGCCCATCTCCTTCCTGGGCGGGGTGGATCCGGAAACGGGGGAGGTCATCGAAAAGGGACACCCCCTGTTCGGGAGGCGCGTCGGCGGGACCATCCTCGTGTTTCCCCACGGGAAGGGTTCCACCGTGGGTTCCTACGTCATCTACGCCCTCGCGCGGAACGGGAGGGCACCCGCGGCCATGGTGAACACCGAGGCGGAGCCCATCATCGTCGTCGGGGCCATCATCGCGGGGGTCCCCCTCATCGACCATCCGGAGGTGCCCGTATCGCGCCTCGAGGACGGGAAGATGGCGGAGGTGGACGGGGATGCGGGGGAGCTCAGGTATGAGGGTGAACTGGAGGCTCATTAACGCCGCCAGGAACTCCTACGCCTCCCTGTTTGCGGCCTGCTCCCTGTACGGCTTTTCCCTCCGCCCCGTGAAGTCCCCGGAGTCCGAGGTCACCTGCTACTCCCTCAACTCCCTGAATGAACCCCGGTTCCGAAAGGAGATCCGGGACGCCTCCTGCACCACCGTCGTCGGCGGCCCCCACGCGACCGCATGCCCCCGGGAAGTTGCCCGGTACGCGGATTACGTGGTAGTGGGGGAGGGGGAATACACCCTCCCCCGGCTCCTGACCCGTATCGAGGAGGGGAGGGAGGGCCTGGTTCCCGGCGTCGTGACAAAGGAATGGGGTCTCCCGGCGGACCATGCGGTCCGCCTGGATGCCTATCCCCCCTTTTCGGTGATGAAGGGCTATATCGAGATCTCCCGGGGGTGCCCCTTCGGGTGCGCCTTCTGCCAGACCCCCCGCATCTTCGGCTCCTCCATGCGGCACCGGTCCATCGACACCATCGCCGAGTACGCCCGCCGGTACCGGGACGTGAGGCTCGTCTCCCCGAACGCCCTCGCCTATGGCTCGGACGGGAGACGGCCGAGGCTTGACAGGGTAGAGAGGCTCCTCGCCACCCTAGAGGGGAACATCTACTTTGGTACTTTCCCGAACGAGGTCCGCCCGGAGTTCGTTTCCGATCCGGCGCTCGATCTCATCGCACGGTACTGCTCCAACACGCGGGTGGCCTTCGGGATCCAGTCGGGGAGCGACCGGGTCTTGAGGAAGATCGGCAGGGGGCACACCGTTGCGGACGGGATGCGGGCGGTGGAGCTCTGCAGGGACCACGGGCTCACCCCGGTGGTCGATCTCATCCTGGGTTTCCCCTTCGAGGAACCGGAGGACGAGGAGGCGACCCTCGATCTCATCCGGTGGGTGACCCGTTCCGGCCGGGTCCGTCTCCACGCCTTCATCCCCCTCCCCGGCACCCCCCTCGCGGGGACCTCCCCGCACCCGGTGAGCCGGTCCGCCGACCGGCTCCTCGGGCGGCTCGCCCTCGAGGGGAAGCTCACCGGCTCCTGGAGGGACCCGGCCGGAAGGTTATCTATGCCCCACGCCGATACTTCTCCATGACCCGGGTCCTCCTTCTTGCAGACCTCCACGGCCGGTACGGGAAGCTGGACTCCTTCCTTGCCCTGGACCCCGATCTCGTCTTCATCTGCGGGGACATCACCCAGTTCGGGCCCTGCGAGGATGCCCTCGGGCTCCTCGAGCGGATCGAGGTACCCTGCCTTGCGATCCCCGGAAACTGCGATCCCCCGGAGATCCTGGATTCCCTCGAGGAGTCGGAGGCCGTGTCCATCCACGGGCGCTCCATCACCCTCGGGAAGATCACGGTGACGGGAATCGGGGGGTCGAACCGGACCCCCTTCGGAACCCCCTTTGAGCTCACCGAGGAGGAGATCGGGGACCTCCTCGAGGGGGCGATGGAGAGGATGGAGAAGAACGTCCACAACATCCTCGTCACCCACGCACCCCCGCAGGGCACCCTGGACCGGGTCGGGGAGAACCGGGTGGGAAGCCCGGCGCTGCGGAGGCACATGAAACGGTTCGACCTGGTCTGCTGCGCCCATATCCACGAGGCAAAGGGTCTTACCGAAGAGGACGGGGTGATGGTGGTGAATCCCGGACCCGCCTCAGAGGGACACTGCGCCCTCGTCACCCTGGGAGACGAATCGCGGGATATCCGGATCGAGCTCCTCACCGTGTAGCGAGGATCATCTCGAGGTATGACAGGGTGGTATTCTCACCCGTGATCCCGAGGATTTCCCTGACCCTGCGGATCAGGGCCACGGCCTCGGCCTCTCCGAGGCCCGGAGGGGCCTCGATCTCCACGAAGGAGCCGAGCCCCTTCACCTCGTCGAGGGCGACCAGGGTCCCCTCCACCCGGTACGTCTCCCGGTCTTTCTCGACGAGGGCGGTCGGGGTGAAGCCAAGCCGGACGAGGATCTTCTCGAGGGTATCGCCCGGGCCGGCCACCGGGACGATGAGCTCCTCCCGGGCCTTGATCTCCCCGAGGCCGATCTTCGGCCCCTTGTAGGTGAGGGTCGTCCCGTCCCTGGTCGCCCGGATCCGCAGGGCCTCGTCGGTCCTCCCGAAGTCGCGGGTGGGAGAGTTGAGGTAGAGGTCCCTTTCCGTCGTCATCCCTTCCGGCCGGATCCGAAGGGCCGTGAGCCGGGACCGGATCGATGCGAGACCTTCAACCCGGATCTTTACCTCGTACTCCATCAACCTCTCTCACCTCGGTAATTGGCATCTTCCCGGTTCTTTCGGCCTTCACATTCGCATCAGGTGACGGTCAGGGTTCCGGGATGTCCTGAACTGCACCCGGATATTCCTCCACCTCTACCGGGTTCTCCCCGGGTTAAATATAAATCCCCTCATCCCGACCTCATAAAGACAAGGTGACAGAGATGCCCGTTGCGGAAGGTTCCTTCGTGAGGTTGAGCTATACCGGGAAGATTGGCGAAAAGGTGTTCGACACCACCGACGAGGCGGTGGCGAAGGAGGCGGGGATCCACAACCCCGAGGCGGTCTACGGGCCGGTGCTCCTCCGGGTGGGGAAGCGGCACGTGGTCATCGGCCTCGACGACGCCCTCGTCGGGAAGGAGGCCGGGGACGAGGGGACGGTGGAGGTCCCCCCCGAGAAGGCCTTCGGAGCCCACGACGAGGCCAGGGTGGAGTCGGTGTCCCTGGCCCGGTTCAAGGAGAAGCCCTCCCTCGGCCAGAGCGTGGAGATCGAGAACCGCGAGGGGACCGTGACGAACATCATCGGGAGGAGGGTCATCGTCGACTTCAACCACCCCTTCGCCGGGAAGTCCGTGAGCTACCGGTACCGGATCGAGGAGGTCGTGGAGTCCCAGCCCGAGCAGATCCGGGGGCTCATCCAGCTCTACACCCAGCGCAGCATGGAGGTCACCGTCGGGAACGGGGTGGTGACCATCCACCTTCCCCCCGCCATCATGTACGACCGGCGCTGGCTCCTCTGGCGGAGCCGGGTCGTGCAGGAGATCTTCGAGTTCTACCCCGAGATCGGGGAGATCGTCCTCCTGGAGAGCTTCAAGCGCCAGGAGAAGTCAGGAGAAGCGCCGGAGTAATCCCCCCGCTTTTTTTCATTCACACCGGCCACAGCATAATCCTTTTATCGGCAACACCAAACCCACTTATATCGGCAGATCGCTGCGAGAGAGGAAAAGGAATCATGAATATGCACGGCGGACCGGAAACGAGGAGGGTGGAACCGCCACCCTTCGGGGATGTTCTCCTCGAGGTACTGAAGGGGATCCGGAGCGAGATCCTCCTCTACGGGATCGCGGTCCTCATCATCGTCGTCGGTTCCGCGGTATTCGGGATCGAGGTCCTCCGGGAGCTGGAGTACCCCCTTCTTATCTTTGCCACCTTCGTTCTCATCATCTATTTTCTCGCAAACCTTGTGAAGGCGTGGAGGAAATCAAGGCCGGAGGAGGGGAAGGACCGCCGGCCGTGAGGGCGGGTACCTCCCTTTATTATCCCTCCCCTCCATCTCTCCCCGGGAACATGCCATCATCAGGGTACTACAGCGGGACCATCGAGACCGCCGATCGGGAAACCCTGAACGGGATCATCGACGAAAGGGTGCGGTATACCGTCAGGTACGCCTACGAGAACTCCCCCTTCTACCGGTCCTGGTTCGATGGCCACGGGATCGATCCATCGGGGGTAAAGACTCACGAGGACCTCCTCGGCCTTCCCGTCATCTCGGGAAATACCATCCGGGCGAACCAGCCGCCGGAAACAAAGGACTTCCTCTTCCGGAGCGTGGGCTGGGATACGGTCTTCACCGTCCACGAGACGAGCGGGACGAGCGGCACCCCGAAGGCCTTCTTCCTCACCTGGCAGGACTGGGAACGGTACGCCGAGAAGTACGCCCGGATCTTCATCTCCCAGGGCTTTGGCCGGGGAGACCGGGTCGTCATCTGCTTTCCGTACGGGAGGAACGTGGGGGCGAACACCATGACCCTCGCCGCCCGGGGGATCGGGATGACGGTCATCCCCCAGGGCACCTGCCGGTCCCCGGGGAGGATCCTGGAGAGCTACCACCCGACCGGCATGGTGGGATCGGTGTTCAGGTTCCTTGCCCTCGCCCGGGAGCTCTCCTCTGCGGGGATCCGGCCGTCGGAATCAGGGGTCGCGAGGCTGGTCGCCGGCGGTGAGTCCTTCGCCCCGGAGTCCCGGGCCTATGTCGAGGAGATCTGGGGCTGCCCGGTGCACAACACCTACGGGTCGACCGAGGGCACCATGTGCGGGGAATGCGAGCAGCACCTGGGCCTCCACGTTCCCGAGGATCTCGTCCACCTGGATATCTACGACCCGGGGCTCTCCTCCTTCGTACCCGACGGGGAGTGCGGGAGGATCATCCTCTCAACCCTCATAGGGAAGGGGGAACAGTGCGGCACGCTCCTCCTCAACTACGATACCGAGGATTCCGCAACCGTGATCTCGAGAGAGAGGTGTCCCTGCGGCAGGACCCACATGCGGATCATGAACCCGACGAGGGACGCCGAGACCTTCCGGGCCGGAGGGGCGTTTTTCAACCGGATCGACGTGGAGCGCGGGGTCTTCCAGAGGGAGAACATGGAGTACCTGAGCGGCGAGTACGAGTCCTTCCTCATTTCCCGCGGCCGGGAGGGCGGGACGGTGCTTCAGGTCTCGGTGGAGGTTCTCGACCCGGCGAGGATCGACCGGGAGGGAATCCGCGACCGGTTTATCCGGGGATTCATCGGGAAAAATCCCTACCTCAGGAGAGCCCACGACGAGGGGAGCCTCACCTTTGACCTCACGTTCGCCGGGCCCGGGAGCCTCGAGATCTTCCGGCTCTCCGGGAGGCCGAGACGGCTCGTGGACAGGCGGAGGTAAGGGATCACCGTTTTCCGGGAACGGGCCCGCCACCAGGCGGCCCCCCGACGTACGTGCAGATGGCCTTCCGGATGACATCCTCGGCGGGTTTGAAGTACAGGTCGTCGTGGCCGGTCCACCGGCCGCAGCCCCGGAAGACGGCGGCGGGAATCCCCTGGTGGCTCTCCCCCATCACGAAGTTCGCAAAGCCGGCGATCTCGTCCACCACCGCCTCCTCGGTGATGAGGAGGACGTGGCCGAAGAGGTCGGTGTCGTTCCGGTAGTCCCTGATGGCGGGAAACCCCGCCCACCCGATGGCATTTCCCGTCTGTCCCCTGCGGAAGGCCCGGCCGCAGGTGTCGGTGATGATGACCCCCACCTCCTTCCCCGCGAGGGAACGGATCCTCTCCCGGATCTCGGTGGCCCCGCCCATGGGATCCGGGGGAAGGAGGATGACCATCCCGTCCTCGATATTGGATCGGTCAACGCCGGACCGTACGCCGATGTGGCCGAAGGCCATTTCCGAAAGAATGAAGGGATGCTCCAGGAGTACCTCCCTTGCCTCGTCGAGGACCGACTGGACGAACCGGGGGTCCTCCTTATCCCTCCGGGCGATCCTCTCCGCTCTCTCCGAAGGGGTGATATCCTGGAGCCTCCTCGTGAATCCCCTGGCCTTGGAGTAGATGGTCGAGGCGAGGACGAGGATGTCCCCGTCCTGGAAGGCGATCCGTTCGCAGACGAGGGCGGGGATGTCGTCACCCTTCCCGATGAGGGGGAGCCCCTGGACGGGGATCACCTGGATGGTCATGGATGGAGATTTTCCCTTCCCTGAAATAAAAGGGACGGTCGTCCTTCCCGAAGCTCCCCTCCCGATGTTTCATATAGAGCCGGAGAAAAAGGAGAACCGGGATGCTCCAGAGCGTACTCCACCTGATCCCCGATACCGCCCCATCCCTCCTCGGCCCGACGTTTCACTCGGGGATCTGGTTCTATCTCCTCGTCTTCTTGGTGATCCTCATCGCCGCGGTCTTCGTGGTCACCCCCGTTCCGGATCAATCCATCCTCTTCCTTGCCGGAGCGATGGCGGTGAACAACCAGGTGTCCCTCGCATGGGTGCTCGTCGCCTCGATTGCCGGAGCCTACGTCGGGTATGACCTGAACTACTGGTCCGGGAGGCTTTTCTCCCTCGTCGTCTGCCGGAGGGCCTGCCCGTACATTCTCAGCGCGAAGAATATCTTGAGGGCGAGGGCGCTCCTTGACCGGTTCGGTCCCCTTTCGGTGGTGATCAGCAGGTTCATCCCGGCCGTCAATCTTCCTCCCTTCTTTGCGGGCCTCGAATCCATGGACTATGGCCGGTACATGGTCGCAAACCTGGCCGGAGCGGTCCTCTGGTGCGGGGTCACGGTAATCCTCGGGTACTTCGTCGGGAGCCTCGGTATCATCCAGGATTACGTGAACCTGCTCCTCGACCTGGTCATCCTCGCGACCATCGCCGCCATCGGGTACGCCGCCGCGAGGTTCGTGTGGGAGAGGGCGAGAAACCGGGAAAATACCGGTTGAACCGCTCCCACCCCTTACCGGTGGTATAAAAAAGAGGAGGTGATGTTTCAATAGTTCTCGACCCAGACCTCAAAGTAGGCCCGGGCATGGGCGCAGACCGGGCACTTCACCGGGACCTCGGCCGCCTCGTGGACATACCCGCAGTTCCGGCACTTCCACTTGATGGGGGCCTTCCTCGAAAAGACCGTTCCCTTCTCCACGGCTTCCAGGAGCTTCCGGTAGCGCCTCTCATGATACGCCTCGACCTTCGCCACCTGCCGGAAGGTATTTGCCACATCGGCAAACCCTTCCTTCTCGGCCACGTCCCCGTAACCAGGATAGAGGGTTCCCCACTCGAACTTCTCCCCCTCGGCGGCTGCCTTCAGGTTGGCCGCGGTGGTCCCGGTGATCCCGGCCGGGTAGGAGGCGGTGATCTCTGCAATCCCGCCCTTCAGGTGGTTGAAAAAGAGCTGGGCATGCTCCCTCTCGTTGTCCGAGGTCTCCTGGAAGATCCCGGAGATCTGCTCGTATCCCTCCTTCTTCGCAGCGCTCGCAAAGAAGCTGTACCGTGTCCTCGCCTGGGACTCACCGGCAAAGGCGGCGAGCAGGTTCTTCTCGGTCTTACTGCCTTTCAGGTCCATACGTTGATCTCCCGTGATCGTTTCATACTTTCTCACCAGGCACCTGAAGAACCCTTCCCTTCTCCCGGGAGGGACCGGACCGGGGGCAAAACAGGAGGCAGGACCGGGGGGAGTGCAGTGACCCATGTCCCAGGGCTCCCTGATCTGGTAGAACCTGAAAGGGTCCCGGAATACTTCGGGAGATAACCCGTTCGGGCACAAGCTTGATTGCGTCTGGACAAAGAGATACTACGTGGGGAGCCGGGGGTATCATGGAAGAGGTGATCCCGAACCTGTTCATCGGGGATCTCGGGGATAACGAACTCGTGAGGGCAAGACCGGACTGGGCGGTCATCCATGCCGAGAAGGAGCTGCACCACGAGTACGTGGAAAGGCACCGGCTGGTCTTCCAGGACGTGGTCCTCACCCCCGGCGGGAACGAGCTGTACCTCGCCTTCGAGGATGCCATGAAGGTGGACCAGGTGAACACCCGGTGCATCGGCCCGGCCCTCGAGTTCGTCCACCGGCAGCTGGCGGACGGAAAAAAGGTCCTCATCCACTGCATCGCCGGGGTCTCCCGATCCCCGACCATCGCGATGCTCTATCTCCTGAAGTACACCGATGTCCTCCCGAGGACGAACATCTTCGATGCCATTTTCTCCTTCTCCGAGCTGTACCCCCTCTACAACCCGAACGACGGGCTCTTTGCCTACGCGGCGAAGTTTCTCGAGCAGATCAAGGGGACCCCATCACCGCGATAACGCGGGGGGAGGGAGCTCGCCCGGCCTCGGGAGGGAAAGACGGATCTTTAGCCCCCGAACGCCTCAGCCCTTCCGGTACTTCCGATACAGCTGCTCGAGCTCCGCGAGGTCCTCCACCGGCGTCGGGATCACCCTCGAATCGTTCCCCATGATATCCCTCGCGAGATCCCTGAAGATCCCGGCTTCCCTGGATTCCGGGGAATGCTCCACCACGGCCTTCCCCTCCAGCTCACAGGCCTGGATGACCGGGCTCCTCGGGACAAACCGGACGAAGGTGGTGCCGAGGCGCCTCGCGAACTCGGGAACGAAGGCATGCTCAAAGGCCTCGTCCCCGTTGCTATTGCAGATGATCCCGGAAAGACCGGTGTCTCCCCGGCGGGCGAGGCGCTGCACGGCCCGGGCGATGTTGTTCGCCGCGTAGATGCTCATGAATCCCCCGGAGCAGATGAGGTAGATCTCGCGGGCGAAGCCCTCCCTGATGGGCATGGCAAACCCCCCGCAGACCACATCGCCGAGCACGTCGTAGATGGCGACGTCGATTCCATAGGTCTCGAAGGCCTTCAGGTCCTTGAGGATCTGGAGGGCGGTGAGTACCCCGCGCCCGGCACAGCCAACACCGGGCTCCGGCCCTCCCGCCTCGACGAGGTAGATCCCCTGGGGGGTTTTCCGGACGATGGTATCGAGCTTCATCGCGTACTCGTCCCTTCCCACCCGGAGCTGCTCCCGGTACGTTTCGAGGACGGCGGGG
>DATGDI010000093.1:0-2444 GCA_035310965.1 Methanomicrobiales archaeon | reverse complement strand
CCTCGCCTGGGCGGCCACGGAGGGGATGCGTTCGACGGAGATAACCTCGGAGGCGAGCTCCGAGAGGATCGCCGCCTGGTACCCGCTGCCGGCACCGATCTCCAGGACCCGGTCCCCGGCGCGGGGGTCAAGGAGGTCGGTCATCAGGGCGACGATGTACGGCTGGGAGATGGTCTGCCCCTCGCCGATAGGGAGGGGCCGGTCCTCGTAGGAGGCCCGGCGCAGGTCCCCGGGGACGAAGAGGTGCCGGGGGACCTTCTCCATCGCCGCAAGCACCCGCTCGTTCCGGATCCCCCGGGCCCGGATCTGCTCCTCCACCATCCTGCGGCGTTCCTCGGTGAAGGGGTCCGCCGGCATGGCTAGAATCCTGACTCCGCCTTGTCGATGGCCGCGTCGATCTGCCGCTGGAGGACCTCGGGGAGGCCGGTGATCCTCACGTCGAGGAATCCCCGGATGATGGTCGCCGTGGCCTCCTCCTCGGAGAGTCCCCGCGCCATGAGATACTCGATCTCGTCCTGCGCGATCTTTCCGACTGCTGCCTCGTGGGAGAGCTCTGTCCCGACAACGGTTCCCTGGATCTCGGGGATGGCATGGATGACGCCGTCCTTGAGGATGAGACCCTTGCACTCCAGATGCCCCCGGGTCCCGTTGGTCTTCCCCTGGATGTCGCCCCGGGAGATGATGGTCCCGCCGCGGGTGATGGCACGGGTGATGAGCTCGGCGCTCGATCCCTTTGCCCCCAGGATGGCGCGGGAACCTACGTCGATGTACGAGGTAGGGGAGGCGATGACGATGCTCGAGAAGCGGGCGACCGAGTTCTCGCCGTTCAGGTTCGCAGTCGGATACAGCTGGACCTTCTTCACCGGCTGCATACAGATGTAATTGGAGAGGAAGGTGCCGTTCTCCTCGACGATGGAGGCGGAGCGGGGGTACACCTCGATCTCCTCGTTCCAGGTATGGATCATGGTGAAGGAGATCTTTGCGTTTTTCTTCACGTAGAACTCCGAGATCCCGTAGTGGGCACCTCCTTTCCCGACATGCCTGCCGCTCGCGCAACCGGAGACGATGTGGAGCTCCGCACCCTCTTCGGCGATGATGATGTTGTGGACGTACTGGATCTGCTCGCGCCCCAGGTACAGGCACGCCTGCACGGGGAGGATGTTCTTTGTTCCCTTCCGCCCGATGATAACATATCCCCTCGGGTTCTCCTGGGCGGCGACAGCCTTCGTGTACTGGTCCCTGTCCTTGGGCATGACATTCCAGGAGTACTCCTGCAGCCAGTCATATCGCTTGAGAGCATCGGCGATGGAGAGGACCTCAATCCCCTCGGCAGAGCAGGTGGCATGCATGACATCCTGGTTCGCCTGCAGGTAGGACCCGCACCGGTTGATCATCGAGAGCTCGATACCGGACTGGCGGAGGCGCTCGCGGTCCTCGGCAGAGATGGAGGAAGGGATGTTCAGACCTTCTGGCATTCCATGCACTCCCGGTAGCCCCGTTCCTTGATCTCCTTGAGCATCTCCCTCGGGTTCCCCCGGCACTTGATGACCCCGTCGCACATCATGAGGCCGACGTCGGCATCCAGGTAGTCAAGGATGAAGCCGGTGTGGGTGATGATGAGCCCGCTCTTCTTCCTGTGCACGATATGGAGGTCCTTCTCCAGGAGCTTCCCGATGGCCGCCCCGATGAGGGAGATGTTCTCCAGGTCGACCCCGCTCTCCGGCTCGTCGAGCATCACGAAGTCGGGGTGCTGGACCATGAGCTGAAGGATCTCGCTCCGCTTGATCTCCCCTCCCGAGAACCCCTTGTTCACATCCCTGCCCAGGAAGGTGAGCATGTGCACCGTCTTTGCATAGTCAAAGATCGCCTCCTGAGATTCTCCGGATGTGGCGGTAAGGAGCTTCCCGAGCTTTAGCCCCCCGACCGTGGGAGGGCGCTGGAACATGAGGCCTACCCCCGCCTTCGCCCGCTCGTTCACCGGCAGGTGGGTGATCTCCTTCCCGTTGTACATGATCTTCCCCTGGGTGACCATGTAGCCCGAGAAGCCCATGATGGCCATGAGAAGGCTTGTCTTCCCCGAGCCGTTCGGCCCCATCAGGACATGGGTCTCCCCGTTCCCGATCCTGAGATTGATGTCATGGAGGATCTCCTTCTCCCCCACCTCGACATGCAGGTCCGTGATCTCAAGCATATGAACGCAGATGTAATTCTCTCACCAGATGTTTAAAGGCTCCCCTCTGGCCATCCGACGGGGGCCGGGAATCCTGATACTTTCGCCCCGCGCACCCCGAAGGGGTTTATCGTCCCTTCCTCACCCCTTTCCCATGCACGGAGCAACCATCGATTCAACCTTCGGGTTCATCGCCGCGAGGGCGGCCCGGTACCCGGTTATCGTGAAAAAGAACCAGCCGCGCCCGATCCTGAGGGATCCGGCCCGGGCGATG
>DATGDI010000092.1:0-2861 GCA_035310965.1 Methanomicrobiales archaeon | reverse complement strand
TCTGTCATCGCGCCTGATGTCGGACGGGGAGGAAATAACTCTTGCGGGACGGGAATCGCGACCGGCTCCCGCTCAGCTCTTCAGGCGCCTCGAGAGCTCCCGGACGAGGGGGCGGAGGCCCTCGGGCACCGAGGGCTGGGCAACCTCGACGGTATGTCTCCGGTTCCCGTCGTCCACCGTGATGGTGTAGATGAAGAAGTCCGCGCCCCGGGCCGGCCGGGGGAATTTTTCCGGAAGGGTGAAGAACCCGGTCTCCCCGACCATCCTTTCGAGAGGTTCCCGCTCCTCCCGGGTGAGGGACAGGGTCTCGATCCGGACCTCCCTCCGGATCCCCCCGAAGCCGCCGCTCCTGACAAGATGGATGATCATGACAAGGCCCGTCTACTTGGGTACCTTCACCCCGACGCCGGTCCAGCCGGTCCGTACCGCCTGCTGCTCCTCGCTCCCCGTGCCGAAGAGCACCCCGGCGACCTGGTAGGTTCTCTTCGCCGCGGTGGTAAAGGAGTTCGTCGGCCTGAGCGCATCCCTGAGGGTGACGTACCAGATCCTCCCCGCCTTCTCCCAGGCGTATCCCCCGAGCTCCATGGCCGTCAGGTAGAAGGCGTGGTTCGGGATCCCGGAGTTGATGTGGACCCCTCCCTCGTCCTCGGTGGTCTTCACGTAGTGCTTCATGTCCGCCGGCTGCGGGTCCTTCCCGAGGACGGGATCGTCGTACGCGGTTCCCGGCGCGCTCATGGACCGGAGGGCCTTCCCCTTCACCTTCTTCGTGAAGAGGCCCTCGCCGATGAGCCAGTCGGCCGCATCAACCGTCTCCTTTGCCTTCCACTGCTTGACGAGGGTGCCGAAGACATCGCTCATGGACTCGTTCAGGGCCCCCGGCTGGTCATGGTACTCGAGGGCGGCCTCGTACTCCGTGACCCCGTGGGTCAGCTCGTGGCCGATGACATCGATGGCTATCGTGAACCGGTTGAAGTAGACCCCGTCCCCGTCCCCATAGATCATCTGCTTCCCGTCCCACCCGGCGTTGTCATAGTCGGTCTCGAAGTGGACCGATGAATCGATGCACATCCCCCTGTCGTCGATGGAATTCCGGCCGTAGATGTCCTTGTAGAAGTTGTACGTCGCCACCGCTCCCTGGTATGCCTCCTTCGCCTCGGGGTCCCTGCTCCTCGCGGGATTCGCGACGGGATCTCCGGGGAGATCGCTGTCGCTCCCGTGTTTCACGTCGTAAACCCGGATGCACCGGGCCCCTCCGGGGGGTGCCACGTAGAACTGGCCGAGGGCCCGCCGCATCCCCCGGATCTTCTCGATCCGCATGAGCATCCGGATCCCGAGGCTGCGGGCATCCGGATCCCGGCTTTCGGCGAGATGCTTCAGCATGTGCGGCGGGAGGATCCCTCGGATGGCCGCCTCCCGCGCCCTGTCCACCCCGGCGGTGGATCTCCTGTTACCCGACTCCATGTTCCCCACTCCGCTCCGGGCCGACCGGTCGAACGGTTCCCGGGTGGCCATGTGCAGGGACTCCTCAAGGGAACTACCCCCGGACCCCCTGCCGGCGGACGTTGCTCTCTTGTCCGCATTATATAAAACTATGGCCCGTCCCCCGCGTGAATGGGGCCGTCGATGAGAGCCGCGAGGGAGGGCCGGGACCCCGGTGAAGCCGGGTCAGGAGCTTCCAGGGCCGCCGTCAACTCCGGAGCGACCTCTTCTGATCCCGGCGATCATCCGGGAGAGCTCGCTCTCGCCGGCAAAGCACGCGGTCCGCTGGCTCCCGTGCATCATGTCAAGGAAGGGTATCCCGAGCATCGCCGCGACGGGCCTCTCAAACATTCCCCCGATGAGGAGGTTCACCCCCCGGGCCCGGAGCCTCTCCAGGATCTCCTCCTGCGAGGGCTCGACCAGGACCTCGAGCCCGGGCATCGCGAACTCCCGGAGCCTCTCCCCGGCCCCGGCATCGAAGTCCACCGCCACGAGGACGGGGGCGAGGCCCTGTTCCCCGAGAAACCGGACCATGGAGACCGCACGGGTCGGCCCGCCTACCACGGCGATACGGAGCTCCCTCTCCAGCCCCACGCCCTCCCCTGCAGGGTGGATGGGCTCCGGTTCGCCGGCGAAGATCCCCGGATCGAGGGGGATCCCGAGGGCCGAGGTCACGTGGCCGAGGAAGGACAGGGCGGCCCGTGCCCCGATGGGAAACTCCTCGACGATGAAGGGGGTCCCGAACCTCCTCTCCAGGGTCTCCGCGGCGACTCTCCCGGCCGGCTCGCAGACCACGACATTCAGGGCCGCCCTCCCGAGGCCCTCCAGGTCCCGGAGGGTCGCATCGGCAGGAAGCACCCCCAGGACCTCGATCCCCGCGAGGGAGAGCACGCGTTTCAGCTCCCGGAGGTCGGGGCCCGCCCTGAGCATGCCGATGAGGTTCACCGACGCGGGGCGCCTCTCCTCCGCAGGCAGGGCGAGCTCCTCCGCGAGCCGGGAGAGCGTCTCCCCGTAGGCGGTGTGGTGTTCCCCCTCGAACCCGCCGCACTCAAACCCGATCACCCGGGCCCGGGACCGGGCGGCCCGGCAGGCGCTCCCCACATCCTCCCCGATGATGGAGGAGGCGCAGCAGGAGAGGACGAAGATGAGGTCGGGAGAGAGCCTCCGGTCGAGCTCCCCGATGGCCTCCGCGAGCTTTCCCTCGGCCCCGAAGATGACGTCATGCTCACCGAGCGAGGTGGTGTAGATCGCGCCCGGGCGGTCCCCTCTCATCCCAAGGATGTAGTTGATGTGGTACACGCATCCCTTCGGCCCGTGCACGAGGATGGCACTCCTCTTCACGGTCGAGAGGGCCTTCACCGTGCCGAAGAGCCGGCAGGTGC
>DATGDI010000091.1:0-1686 GCA_035310965.1 Methanomicrobiales archaeon | reverse complement strand
AACGCGAAGATCGAGTCCTGTGCAACGGGGAGCGAGGGGCTCAGCCTCCTGAAGAGCGACGTGGCTATCACCGATGCCAACAAGGTCACCGGATCGCCGACCCTCATTATCAACGGACAGAGATACAGCGGCGCCCGGACCCCGGACGCCTTCAAGCAGGGCATCTGCAGCCACTTCACCACCTCGCCTGCCGAGTGCAGTGTCAACCTCTCTGCTCAGGCTGCCGCGGCATCGGGGAGCTGCGGTTAATCCCCCCGCCCTTTTTCAGGAAATATTCATCCGTTTTCGCAAGCTCAAATCACCTTCAGAACCTTTCCACCAGCTTTTTCTCTCCCCGGGAAGCACCCCCTCCCATGGACGGTAAGAAGATACTCATCGCGGGGATCGCGGGTGGAATCCTCCTCTTCATCGCCCAGTTCGTCTTCAGTATCCTCGGAAACCTGGTTTCTCCGTACAACATCTTCGCCATCGGTGGAATGAGGCAGGTGAATGATCCCCTCATGGCCCTCTTCTATGCCTATCCCTTTGTCCTCTCCTTCATGTCAGCCATCGTCTTTGACCGGGTGAAGCCGGCCCTCGCGGGATCCTGCTGCAGCGGCGCCGACTTCGGGCTCATCCTCATCGCCCTCGTTACGGTGCCCGGACTGTTCGTCATCTTCAGCTCCATGACCTATCCCCTCGGGTTCTATATCGGGAATATCCTCTTCGGGATCATCGGGTTCCCCGTCGTGGGATTGCTCTACGCGAGGATCTGGAAGATCTAGAGGAATAACAGGTAATGGACATTTTCTTATCCCCCGGCATGGAATGATCTCCCATGCCAGCACCACTCGTGGGGCACAAGTTCGGTGTGGGGCTCGTTCCACCCCTGGGACCCGGGAAGGCAAAGGGCATCAAGGTCCTCGGGATTTCGGGGTCGAGCCGGCAGGTGCCCGGTATCTCCAAGTCCGAGCGCCTCCTCATCCGGGCCCTTGACCGGTACAAGGGCTATGGGTGCGAGACCACCTTCCTCCGGCTGAAGGATTTGAAGATCTACGACTGCGAGGGGAACTACTCAGAGAACCCCTCGTACTGCACCTATCCCTGCCAGTCCACGCTCAAGTACGATGACGACGAGATGCAGACCGTCTACGACGCTGTGCTCTCTACGGACATCCTGATCCTCGCGACCCCCATCCGGTGGAACAACCACTCGGCCCTCGTCCAGAAGTTCATCGAACGGATGAATGCCATCGAGAACCAGGATTCCTGGTTCGGGAACCGGCTGATCATAAACAAGGTGGTCGGCCTCATCATCATCGGGCATGTCGACGGGATCCAGCATGTGGCCGGGAACCTGCTGAACTTCTTCGTCTGGTCCGGGTTCCACATCCCTGAAGCGGCCATCGCTTCCTGGGTAGGAGAGAATGACGAGGACACGACGAAGGACTGGGACCAGATGGAACGGAACAAGTACACGCAGGAGGATCTCCAGAACATGATCGAGAGCACTCTCAGGCTCTCCTACAACCTGAAAAGGGGGGCGGGGGAGGGCGAGGAACCGCCTGGTACTCCCTAAAATCCCGGCTGCTCCACCGCGTTCCACCGGGCAAGGGCATTCCCCAGGATGAACCACCCGGCGGGAATCAGGAACAGGCCCGAGAGGGCAAACCACGGGTTCGGCAGGGAGACGAAGAGGAGGAAGAG
>DATGDI010000090.1:0-1678 GCA_035310965.1 Methanomicrobiales archaeon | reverse complement strand
ACCGGGGGCATTACAATTCTTCAGCGTCTGGGTAATGAGTTGTTCGCCTTCCAATCCTTTGGTATAATCCTGCTTGATCCTGCTCGTTGAATTGTTTTCTTAATTTTTTAGAGTCATTCGGAGAATACATCGCGCCAAATGCGAATAAAATGAGTGGGATAATAACAAATGGTATGTGTTTAGCCACTCAGCTTTAACCTTAGCATTTGCAGACTATCAAGCCTTAGTAGTGACCAGGTAGCAAGTACGGTCATTATCCGTTGATGAATCGAAGTCCCTTTTTCGTTACGCAAAGTCCCAATAATCTTTCTCTGGACAACGTGTTCTCGAATAGCCCTTTCAGCTCTGTTATTTGTCGGCTCCACATCAGGATGAACGACAAAAGTAAACCAATACTCAAAGCCGTTGCTAATTTTGCTCATTAGCATTCTGATGTTCTCATTTTCATACTTACCTTCAATCAACCGCTTAAGCAATGCTCTTGCCATATACCACAAAACTTTTCGAATTTCAGGTGGAGGATCATCCTTCAGAGCATCAATGAGTCGCTCATAGATGCATTTGAGTGCGCCATGTATTGGAATCGCTTCAGGAATCTTCAGTGCGAGATCCTTGGATTCTCTTAGTAGATGTGCCCAACATCTTTGTATGTTCTTTGTGAATTTAACATACGGTTTCCAACCATCGCATACAATTATTCCCTCGAACCTCCCCAGAACTTCATTCAGAACTTTCATGCCCCGACTCTCCCTAATTGCGACGAATATCTCGGAGGGGGTTGTGAATACCCAGATCCAGTGTTTCTTACCCTGAACATCGATTGATGTTTCATCTACATACAGAATCTGGGCTTTGCGAACCCTGTCCAAAATAGAATCATAATCCGATTGTATTGCATCTGCTGCACGACGAGTTAGATCAAATATTGTTGCAGGGCTTATATTCAGACCGAATAATCTCTTTAGCGCATTTTGGATTTTTCTGTGGGGTAATCGATCTTCATATTTAAGCAGAGTTGCCTGAGCAATCGTATTGTTGCCGAATTTACCTCTATCTGGACAAACTGCGTTGGTTCCAGTTACAACTTTTTGACATCGTTGGCATCTGTAATGAGCAATTCTATATTCGGTAACAGTGACAGATTGAGGTTCTGGAATTTCTTCTATAATCTTGGATTCTATCTTAAAAGGACTGCCGAGATTTGCACCGCAATCAGGACATCGATCTCTCGTAACATCAATTTGTTTATCAGGCTTCGCATAAGGTCTTGTCAAGCCTTTATGCCCTTTCTTCTGACCTGGCTTTCCCTGGGCACCTTCATTTTGATCCTTTTTGCGACTGCCACCATGTCTCAGACTCGGTGGCGTATGTGCATTCTCATATCGGGCTAGTCGAGCTTCAAGTTCAACAATTTTGGCTTTAAGCAGCTCATTCTCTCGCTTCAATTGTTCATTTTGCTTGCGAAGCTGCTTGATAGTTCCGCCCTCATTCATACTCCTAAAAAAAGATTATTGATTTTATTTTACTTAATTTTTCTGGTCTAGGTGAATTCTGATGGAATTCCTAGAGTTACTCCAACGACAGCTAAACACGTACCAATATAACAAATAATCTTAGTCTCAGTTCACATCAAATATGTAAAATTGTCTCATCACGCCATGCTTAGGAAGAAGATTTC
>DATGDI010000089.1:0-12461 GCA_035310965.1 Methanomicrobiales archaeon | reverse complement strand
CCCATCTGCGGGAACATCTTCCTCGATGTGGTGCCCGACCAGTGCCCCATCTGCAAGGCGTTTAAAAAGAAATTTAAGGAGATCACCTAGAGACCTCCACCGGTTCGGGACTTTTTCCCGAAGGGTGAAGGCTTTACGCATGTTCAGGGAAGTCCCGGGATCCCTTCCTCCCCCTCACCCGGAGAGCCTCTTTTTTGCCACCTCGCAGTAAGCGGCATCGATATCGACCCCGATCCCGGTCCGCCCCAGGTTCCGGCAGGCGAGGAGGGTGGTCCCGCTCCCCATGAAGGGGTCGAGGACGGTATCCCCGACGTAGGTGAAGAGCTTGATGCACCGGGTCGGGAGCTCCAGGGGGAAGGGTGCCGGGTGGTTCGCCCTTCCCCGTTTCTCGCCGGAAAAGGTCCAGACCCCGTTCGTCCACCCGATGAACTCGTCCCGGGTGATGTCCGATTTCCCGGGCTCGGCCTTCTTCCAGGTCCCGCGGTACAGGACCGCGATGGTCTCGACCGGGGCGATCACGTACGGGGCTCGGGCCGAGAGCCAGGACCCCCAGGCCGTCCGTCGGGAGATGTTCTGTTCGTTCCAGATGATTGTCGCGTGGTACCGCCAGCCGCAGGCCTTCGCGAGCCCGAGGATGTCCGCGTACACCGACTGCTGGCCGCCCAGGTTCTTGTCGAGGGGGATGTTCAGGCACATCCTGCCATCGGGCTTCATCAGGGTGAAGGCCTTCGCGAGCCACCGCCGGGTGAACTCGAGGTACTCGGTATAGGAGATATCGTCGCGGACCGTGGCGTAGGGGATGCTCACGTTGTAGGGCGGCGAGGTGACGACCAGGTCGACGGAGCCCGGAGGGATGGATACCGTCGTCAGGAAGTCCTCGCGGAGGATGGTGATCCCGGGGGCAGACCCGCCTCCGCCGGGTTGTTTCCCGGGCTTCACCCCCACCCGTCCCACCTCAGGTCACCACGGCCTTCTCGAAGGTCCACCAGGCGATGCCGAACATGACGAGGGCAAAGACGACGAGGGCGAGGAAGGCGAATCCCATGTCCATCAGGGTATAGACATAGTGGCTCCCGAGGGCATAGAAGTCAGGGCCGATGGCAAAGTACCGGATGCCCGTGACCACGTAGGTGAGGGGGTTTACTGCCGTCGCTGCCTGGAGGAAGGAGGGGAAGGCACTGGCCGGGTAGAGGGCGTTCGAGACAAAGAAGAGCGGGAGGGAGAGGAGGGTGATCACCGCCTGAAGGCTCTCCGGGCTCTCCATCCGCATCGAGATGGTGGCGGACATGAAGAGGAACCCGAGGGAGAAGACCCCGACGAAGAGGAGGATCCCGAGGACGGAGACGAGGACCATGAGGGGCGAGGCCCCGACGAAGAACTGGACCCCGATGACAAGGCCGAAGAGCATGATGATGAGCACCTGGATGAAGGACTTGGTCATCCCCGAGAGGCTGATGCCGATGAGAATGTGGGGCCGGGGCATGGGGCTTGCCAGGATCTCCCGCATGAGCCCCCAGAGCTTGTCGAAGAGGAGGCTGATCCCGCCGAAGAGGCTCGTGAAGAGGGTCGTGAGGGCCATGATCCCCGCTGCCATGAAGGTGAGGTACGGGACGGCGAGGGCCCCCGGGGGGGCGGTGGTGGGGGCCCCCAGCTGGGAGAGGGTCCCCGTGAAGGCGACCCCGAAGAAGGCCATCCAGAGGGCGGGCTGGACGAGGGATGAGAAGAGGAGCGCCCGGAACCGGAAGAACCGGAGCATGTCCCGCCAGTACACCGTTACGAACTCAGTCGCCACTCTTTCACCCCCTCATCCCCGGATCTCCCGCCCGGTGAAGTGGACGAAGACATCGTCCAGGGTCGGCTTCTTCAGGTTCGCCGACCGGATCTCGATCCCGCCCTCCTTCAGCCGGTCCAGGATGACCGGCAGGGTCTTTGTCCCCTCGTTGTTCAGGGTGACCGAAAGCCCCCGAAGGGAGGGTTTCACGTCCTTCACCTCGGGGAGGTTCCGGAGGATCCCCGTGGTCTTCGCATCGTCCCCGGTCTCGAGGTAGATCATGTCCTCCCCGAGGGCGTTCTTCAGCTCCTCGCTCGTTCCCGAGGCGATGATCTTCCCGTGATCGATAATACTGATCCGATCCGAGAGGCTGTCGGCCTCGTCCATGTAATGGGTCGTGAGGAAGATGGTGGTCCCCTCCCGGTTCACCTGCCTGATGTAGTCCCAGACCCGGAGCCGGCTCTGGGGGTCGAGGCCGAGGGTGGGCTCGTCCAGGTAGAGCACCCCCGGCCTCGTCATGAGCCCCCGGGCGATCTCGAGCCTCCGCTTCATCCCCCCCGAGAGGTGCTTCACGAGAACGTCCCGCTTCTTCTCAAGCTCGACGAGCCGGATCATCTCGTCGATCCTCGCCCGGCGTTCGTCCCGGGGCATCGAGTAGAGCCTCCCGTGGAACTCGAGGATCTCCCGCACGGTCAGGTCCCGGTCCAGGGTCTCCTCCTGGAAGACGATCCCGATGGACCTCCGGACCTCCCCGGGTTCGGCGGCCACGTCATGCCCGGCGATGCGCACCTGCCCCTTCTGGATCGGGAGGAGCGTGGTGAGCACGTTGATGGTCGTGCTCTTCCCCGCCCCGTTCGGCCCGAGGAAGGAGAAGATCTCCCCCTTCCGGACGGTGAAGGAGATGGAGTCCACGGCAACCACCTCCCCGAAGGAGTGGGAGAGCCCCTGTACCTCGATGATGGATTCGGGTTCGCTCAAAGAAGAGACTCCATAGAGACATGAACCGCCCTTCGTATAAAAACCACCGGGCGGGTCCGGCCGTCTTACCTCGGGGAGGAGTCCGAAACCCGGGGAGCAGATTCGGTAAACGCCCTTTCAGAGTTCATCGCCGAACATCTCGCCGTCCATGACCGTGAAGAGCCAGGCGATGACCGGGACGAAGGCGAGGGCGACGAGGAGGAGGAGGGGGACGGGAGAGGGCCAGGTCACCCCGATGAGGCCGCCCGAGGCAGCCCCCGTTGGATTCCAGCCTGCGGAGAAGAAGGCGGGGACGAGGATGGTGAGGAGGACGTTCATCAGGGTGACCGGGAGGATGCTCTCGGAGAGGTAATAGCAGGAGGAGAAGGCGAAGGCCACGGAGACCGTGAGGAGGAACCCGAGGAAGGCAAGGGTGAGGGGGTCCCCGGCACCGGCCCCCGAGAGAACCAGGTACGAGAAGGGGGCCATGGAGAGCCCCCAGAGGATCCCGACGATGAGGGTGGCGGCAATCTTCCCCCTCCAGTAGGTGAGGGCCGGGAGGAGGTACCCCCGGTACCCGTACTCCTGCAGAAGGGAGGCCGGGATGGCGACGAGGAAGGCCACGACACCGGCGGCAAGGGCCGTATCGATCCCCGTACCGGCCCCCGGGTTCAGGTTCCCGAGCCCGGTCCCGAGGGCGACGAGGGCGGCGAGGCCGAGAAGGAGGAACGGGTACGCCACCGACAGGATCACGGCGGGTACCTTGACCGGGCCGAAGAGGGGCCGGGCATGGACCTGGATAGGATGGTCCTCGAGGGAGAGGAACACGAGGGCGAGGATGCCGGGGAGGAAGGGGATGAGGCCAAGCGACCAGCCGGGGAGGAAACCGGGCGCAACGAGGATGGGGATCCCCCATGACAGGGCGAGGAGCGAGAGGATGCATCCAAAAATATATCCGGGCTTCACCACATCCTGCTCGAACATGCACTCACGCGAGGCCAATCATGCGGTTAAAGAGATGGTGGGAGGGGGAGCCTTATAAGGATTGTTCATAAAAGAGTGTTGGCAGGAAGCATCGGCTTTCGAGGCCGACGGATATTTTGGTACAGGTTGGAACGCCGGGGGGGGGAGATTTGAACTCCCGTGTTGCCAGGGAACATCAGCTTTCGAGGCCGACAGATATTTTCGTACAGGTTGGGACGCCGGGGGGGAGATTTGAACTCCCGTGTTGCCAAGCAACATCGGCTTTCGAGGCCGACGCCTTCCCGGGCTAGACTACCCCGGCAGGAGAGGTGAAGCGTTCGCCTCAGACAGCCATAATTTTATCGGAGGGGTCGCCCTGGCCGGGGCCTGTCCATCTGATGAAAAGGAGCGAGAAAAGATGGGGTACCTTCGGGATCAGCCCATGGGGGGCATGGCCCCGGCGGGCGGCATGGCCGGTTCCTTCTTCTGGGTGACCATCATGTCGTCCACCCGGATGAGGAGGTTCGAGGCCTCGGCCGCAGACTGGATGGCCTGGGTCTTCACCCGCATCGGCTCGAATACGTTCTCGTCGAACATGTCCACGATCTTTCCGGTATAGACGTTCAGCCCGGCCCGCTTCTTCCCCTTGGCATGGGCCGTCTTCAGCTCCACGAGCTTGTCGATGGGGTTGAAGCCCGAGTTCTCGGCAAGGGTCCTCGGGATGCTCTCGAAGGCATTGGCAAAGGCCTCGATGGCGAGCTGGATCCTGCCTCCGACAGAGGCGGCATAGTCCCGTACCCTGAGCATCACCTCGGTCTCTACGGCACCGCCCCCGACGACATACTTCTGGTCCTCGATGGCGTCCATCACCACCCGGATCCCGTCATAGACCGCCCGCTCCATCTCGTCGATGAGGACCTGGGTGGAGCCCCGGACGAGGATGGTCACGGCCCGGGGGTTCCGGCAGCCGGAGATCTTTATCAGGTCGATCCCCTCCATCTCCTCGGCGAGCTCGGCATGGCCGAGCATCTTTGCCGTGAGGTCATGGGGCTTGTTCGCGATCTGGCCGTTTAAGGCCCGGGCGGCAAAGAGCATGTCCTTCTCCGGGACATCTTCGATGGCCATGATGCCCTCCTTCGCGAGGTAGTACTGGACCGAGTCGGCGATCCCCTTCTGGCAGAGGATCACGTTCGCGCCCGTCTTGATGACCTGCTCGGCCATCTCGTGGAGGGCGCCCCGCTCCTGGGTGTCGAAGGCCATGAGCTGGTCGGGAGAGGTGATCTTGATCTTGGACTTCACCTGTGTCTTCGTGATCTCGAGGGGGGTCGCGAGGAGGGCGATCCTCGCCTTCTCGATCCTCTTCGGCATCTCCTCGGAGACCCGCTTTTTCTCGACGACCATCCCCCGGATGAACTCGGCGTCGTCGATGGTTTCCCCGACGTGCTTCTTGATCTTCACGTCGTCCTCGTCCACCACGAGCTTCCCGTCTACCGTCTGGACCACGGCCCGGACGGCATCCACGACGATCCCGTCGAGCTTCTCCTTCACCTGCTCGATGGACTTCCCGGTCATCGCGGTGTCGGCGATGATCTTCAGGGTCTTCACGTCGTCGGGCTTCACCGTGATGGCGAGATTCTTCACGATCTCCAGGGCCTTTTCCATGGCCATCCGGTACCCCTGGGCGATGACCGTCGGGTGGATCTCCTGCTCGAGCATCCACTCGGCCTCCTCCATGAGGGCACCCACGAGGATGCAGGCGGTGGTGGTCCCGTCGCCCACCTCGTCGTCCTGGGTCTCGGCCACCTCGACCACCATCTTTCCGCCGGGATGCTGGATGGAAAGTTCGTGGAGGATGGTCGCCCCGTCATTCGTGATGACGATGTCCCCGGTGGAGGAGATGATCATCTTGTCCATTCCCCTCGGTCCGAGGGTGGTGCGGACCGCCGCAGCGATGGCCTTTGCCGCTGCGATGTTCGAGCGCTGGGCATCGTGGCCCCGGGTCCGCTCGACGTTATCCCTGAGGATGATGACTGGTTGTCCTGCGAGCATAAAGTAACCTCACTAATGCGTGAATATTCATGGATTTAAACTTCTATATAAAAAAATCGGTAGGATTCAGTCGAGCCGCGAGACCCGGAAGAGGGCCAGGACGGGCACCCCGTCGATCTCCCGCAGGCCTCTCTTGTCGAAAATGACCCAGATGGCGAGGGGGTTTGCCCCGTGGCCCCTCAGGTAGTCCACCGCCTCCCCGAGGGTCTTTCCCGAGGTAATGACATCGTCCACGAGGATGCAGCCCTCCCCGTTCACCGGAGCGAAATTCCCTGAGAGGGACCCCACCGGGGGGTCGGCGGTGGAGTGCCGGGAAGGGAAGTAGACCGCGAGCTTCAGGCACTCCTGGAGGGCGATGAGGGTCGCGAGGGGAACGCCGGACAGGGCGATCCCCACCACCGCGGTCGGCTCTCCCCCCTCCCCCCCGGGGCCTTCCCCGGGAGACCGCGACCGGCCGATCATGAGGGCCGCCAGGTCGTCGAGGAGGTCCGCCCTCCCGCTCACCGGCGTCCAGTCGATGAGCACGTCCCTCGGGACCCCTCCCTCCTTCTCCTTCATGAGGAGGTACGTGACCGTCTCCATGGAGAGGTTCAGCTCGTCGGAGATCTGGCTCTGGCTGTGCCCCTCGGCATGGAGCATCCGGGCCCTCCGGATGAGGTCGTCGAGAGAGGACATGAGAGGAAGGTTCACGAGGCATCCTACTTAAGGCTTCGTTTCAGGACCGTGCCACAGGCCGGGCAGGTGCCGGCCGCGGGATACCTGCGGTTGCAGCCCGGGCACCGGAATCTCCATTGCCTGGAGCGGGCCCTTTTCTGGAGGATGCTCCTTACCCCGAGCCCGAGCCGGATGGCCACGTTCTGGACGGCATAATCGTCGGTGACGACGGTTGCGCCCAGGTCAAGGGAGAGAGCGAGGAGGTCGGTGTCCGCGGGGGAGAGCCGGCCGGTGTCCCCGGTCTCCGCGGCGGCACCGGCGACCCGCTTCAGGCTCGGGGGAGAGGGAGGAGTGACCGAGAGCCCCGCGGCGAGGAGGGCCTCCAGACGGCACCGGGAACGGGCGTCTGCGAGCTCCTCCACGATGGAGGGCGGGGTGGAGATCTCCCCGTCCAGGACGAGCTCGGAGAAGAAGAAGGAGGCGTCGACGGCGTATCTCATGCAGAGAACTCCACCACGCCGTTCGTCCGGGAATGGACCCGGTACCCGAACCGCTCCAGGAGCCAGCACATGGTGGCGGCATGAAGGGAGCAGGCGGGGGCGGTGTACCGTCCGCCTGACAGGGCAAGGAAGACGAGGAGCTGGTCGGCGAGGTGGGTGTCCACCTGTCCCCCGCGGCCGACCTCGTCGAGGAGGGCCCGGGCCGCCATCTCCCCGACACGGTCCGCGGGAACCCCCCTCTTCCCGAGGCTGATCCCGCCCTTTGCGCCAGCCCAGACGGTGCAGGAGGTGCCGGTCGAGGCTCCCCTCCGCCGGTCAAGCCTGACCTCGCAGGGGATCTTCAGTCTTCCCTCGAGAAGTCTCCGTGCCGCACCGGCCTGCCTCTCTGCGACATGGTCCGGAAGGTTCGCCGAGCAGGAGATGATGCCGCACGACCCCGGCTTTTCGTCGGATAGGGCGAGGGGGGCCAGCCGGCAGGGCTCGACCGAGACCCGGACCTCTCCCCCGCCCTCGGGGTAATAGCCCCTCTTCAGGATCTCGGTGGTGATCTTTGCCCCGTGCCGGGCGAGGACCCGGAAGAGGACCTGCTCCAGGTAATCGATGGTCGGGCTCCGGTCCACCTCGGTCCCTCCGGTCACGGTGATGGAGCCCCCTGCCACGAGGGCGACGGGGAGCCATGCCTGGAGGACGAGGGCGACGGACCCCGCGGTACCCACGTCGGCCCGGACTTCTCGGGCCACGGGAAGGCCGGGATGGAACACGATCCGGTCGCTTCCCACCCGGAGCCCGTCGCAGGTGGCATCGCAGGCCGCGGCCACGGCACGGACAGCCGCGATGTGCTGGGGGGCGAGCCCGGGCTTCCCCCTCCGGGCCCGGATCCGCATCACCTCGACCGGCGTCCGCGAAAGGGCCGAGAGGGCCACGGCCCCCCGGAGGATCTGCCCTCCCCCCTCGAGCTGGGAACCGTCGATGGTGATCATCGGGAGAGGGCCCGGGCGATGGGTCCCGCGGCCGAGTAGCGGCTCTCCGGTCCCTCGATGGTGTCGCTCGCCGCGATCAGGTCGATACCGGCCGAGCGGAGCAGGCCGAGGGCGCTCCCCGCGAAGAGGCCATGGACGCAGACCGCATGGACCCCCCTCGCCCCCTGGGCCCTGAGCATCCGGGCCGCCGTCGCAAGGGTGCCACCCGTGGAGATAATGTCGTCCACAAGTACCACGTCCCCGGTCCAGGCCTCCCCCCTTCTTGGTTCGACCCGTACCTCGGTACCGGAGATCCGGGTTTTTTCCAGGTGATCCGTCTCCCAGCCCCCCCGGGAGGCAACGGCGGCCGCGAAGGGAGCGGCCCCCTTGTCCGGGGCGAGAATGAGGGGATCGGACAGGCCGAGCCCCCTGATGTAGTCCCCCACCTCGGGGGCGAGGTTCACCTGCGAGGCGGGAACGGTGAAGTGGGTGAGGACGGTCTCCTTGTGGGCGTTCACGGTGATGACCCGGGAGACGCCGATGGAGAGGGCCCGGGCGATGGCCCGGGCCGAGACCGGCTCACCGGGCTTGAACTCGCGGTCCTGCCGGGCGTATCCCAGGTACGGGACCACGAGGAGCACCTCCGAACGCTGGCAGGCATCGGTGAGGAGGAGGAGCTCCACCAGGGAATCGCCGGAGAGGAGGCTCCCGACCACGACGGTGGTCTCGTCGAGGGGCCCCGTCTGCAGGTAGATCTCCCCGTCGGGGAACCGGGAGAACCGGGTCTCCGCGATCCCGGCTCCCAGGTGCCCGGCAATCCTCGCCCCGAGGGCCCGGGAGTGCCCTGTACACGCGACTTTCATTCGTCAATCACCATCAGCTGAAAGTACTTAAACGATCAGGAACAGAATTATATCTACTTACTGACTTAATCGTGCCGAAGAGAGGGGCACCCAGGGAATGGAACCTACGGATACCCAGAAATTACCAGACGAGGAACAGGTGCTCGGAGGGCTCGAGCTCGCGGTATCCTCCGAGATCGAGGTCCCTCCGAAGCTCATCGACCAGGTCATCGGCCAGGACCATGCCGTGGAGGTCATCCGGAAGGCGGCCATCCAGCGGAGGCACGTGATGATGATCGGCTCCCCGGGCACCGGGAAGTCGATGCTCGCGAAGGCCATGGCCGAGCTTCTCCCCCGGGAGGAGCTGCAGGACATCCTCGTGTACCCGAACTCCGAGGACTCGAACAATCCCATCATCCGCACGGTGGCCGCGGGGAGGGGGAAGCAGATCGTCGCGGCCCACAAGGCGGAGGCAAAGCGGAAGATGCAGACCCGGAACACCCTCATCCTCCTCTTCGTCTTCGGGATCGTGGCCTTTGCCTTCATCACGTACCAGTGGCTCATGGGGATCATCGCCGCGGCCTTCGTCTTCATGGCCCTCCGGTACACCACCCCGCGGGAGGATCTCCTGGTCCCGAAGCTGCTCGTCTCGAACGATGCCACGGCCACCGCCCCCTTCATCGATGCCACCGGGTCCCATGCCGGGGCGCTCCTCGGGGATGTCAGGCACGACCCGTTCCAGAGCGGTGGCCTCGAGACCCCTGCCCATGACCGGGTCGAGGCGGGGGCCATCCACCGGGCCCACGGCGGGGTCCTCTTCATCGACGAGATCAACTCCCTCGAGCCCGCGTCCCAGCAGAGCCTCCTCACCTCCCTGCAGGAGGGGATCTTCCCCATCACGGGCCAGTCCGAGCGTTCGAGCGGGGCCATGGTCCGGACAGAGCCCGTCCCCTGCAAGTTCATCATGGTTGCGGCAGGGAACGTGGATGCCGTCCAGAACATGAACCCGGCCCTCCGGTCCCGTATCAGGGGATACGGGTACGAGATCTTCTTCCGGGACTCCATGGATGACACGCCCGAGAACCGGAGGAAGTTCGTCCGGTTCATCGCCCAGGAGGTGCAGAAGGATGGGAAGATCCCCCACTTCGACCGGTCGGCCATCGAGGAGGTCATCCGGGAGGGCAGGCGCCGGTCGAACCGGAAGGGGCACCTCACCCTCAAGCTCCGGGATATCGGCGGGCTGATCCGGGTGGCCGGCGACCTCGCCCGGCAGAAGGGGGCGAAGGTCACCACCGCTGACGACGTGGTGAAGGCGAAGGAGACCGCCCGGTCCATCGAGGAGCAGATCTCGGACGACTACATCACCCGGAAGCGGGACTACAACCTGACGGTGGTCGAGGGAGCCCGGATCGGCCAGGTGAACGGCCTCGCCGTTTACGGGGAGGACAGCGGCCAGGTTCAGCAGATTATGGCCGAGGTAACCCCCGCCCAGGGCGAGAGCGGCCAGATCATCACCACCGGCATCTTCGAGAGGCGGAAGGAGCCATGGCTCCGGGGCGAGAACGAGGAGTCAATCGTCCAGCAGTCCATCAAGAACGTGAGCGCCCTCATCAAGAAGTTCACGGGGAAGGACATCAAGAACATGGATGTCCACATCCAGTTCATCGGGACCTACGGGGTAGAGGGGGACTCGGCCTCCGTTTCGGTGGCGACGGCGGTCATCTCCGCCATCGAGGGCATCCCGGTCCACCAGGATATGGCCATGACCGGGTCCCTCTCGGTCCGCGGGGACGTCCTCCCCGTCGGCGGGGTCACCTTCAAGATCGAGGCGGCGGCAAAGGCCGGGATCCACAAGGTCCTCATCCCCAAGACCAACATGGACGATGTTCTTATCGAGGACCGGTACCGGGGCATGGTCGAGATCGTACCCGTCGAGACCATCCAGGACGTGCTCCTGAATGCCCTCGTAGCCGAGGGGCGCGAGAGCTTCCTCACCCGGATCAAGAAGATGGCGATCTCGGCCCCGGTAAAGATCCTGGACTCGGCCTTCCCGAATCCCGCCATCTGATGCCCCCGCCCGGGATCCGATTCTACGATGTCCGGTGCGTGCGGGCAACCGCCACCCACGTGGACGTCGACAACGGGGTCGTGGAGTCGGCCGGTACCTCCTTCTCGGATTCAGCCCTCGTGCGTGTTCTCGGGCCGCTCGGGTGGGGCATGATCTCGGTGAATAACCTGGATCTCTCGGGAAAAAAAGAACTGGACCGGATCCTCTCCGAGGGCCTCGCCCTCGCCCGGATCACGGAGGATCCGGTCGATCTCGCGGAACCCCCGAGAGGTGAGCACCCGGTCCCTGCGCCGCGGGAGGATCCCCGATCCCTCGCCCTCGAGGAGAAGACCACGGTGCTCTCGGGAATCGAGAAGGCCGCGAAGCTCCCGGGGATCGCCTCCACCCGGGCGACGTACATCGAGCGGACCGAGGAGGTATTCTACACCGACAGCTCGGGGTTTGAGCACCGCTCGACCGTCACCCGCTCGGGCTTCTCGGTCCTCGCGGTCGCGAGGAGGAACGGGCTCGCCCAGATGGGGAGGGAGAGCCATCACACCATCCACGGCTTTAACCTGAGGCACCAGGAGCAGACGGGGGCGAAGGCCGGGGAGACCGCCCTCGCCCTCCTCAATGCGGGGACGGCAAAGGGCGGGAGGATGCGGGCGGTCCTCGACCCGGAGCTCGCCGGGGTCTTCGCCCACGAGGCGGTCGGCCACGCGAGCGAGGGGGACCTCGTGAAGGAGGGGTCCTCGGTGCTCGCGGGAAGGATCGGCGAGCGGATCGGTCCCGATCTCCTCACCATCGTAGACGACCCGAGCCTTCCGGAGTTCGGGTTCGAGCCGGTGGATGCCGAGGGGTGCCGGACGGGGAGGACCGAGATGATCAGCCGGGGGAGGGTGAACGCGTACCTCCATACGAGGGAGACCCTCGCCGCCCTCGGGAACGGGATGGCGGGACATGGCCGGGCCGAGGGGGGGGAGCCGCCCCTCGTCCGGATGTCGAACACCTTCATCGAGGAGGGGGATGCCACCCTCGACGAGATCCTCGCGGAGTGCCGGGACGGGATCCTCCTCGTCGGTTCCCGGGGAGGGCAGGTGGATCCCGGGCGGGGTGTATTCCAGTTCAATGCCGAGTACGGCTATCTCATCGAGAGAGGTGAGAAAGGGAGGATGGTGCGGGATGTCTCCCTCTCGGGAGAGATCCTCTCCACGCTCCACGGGATCCTCCTCTGCGGGAAGGACCGGGCGATGCACCAGGGGTTCTGCGGCAAAGGGGGCCAGTCAGTGCCGGTGAGCGACGGCTCTCCGCATATCCTCCTTGCGGACGCGGTGGTGGGTGGCAGTGGAACTGATTGAGCGGATCCTCAAGGCCGGCGCCTCGAACGCACAGGAAATCGAGGTATATCTCGTGGAGGGGAGCTCGGTCTCGGCCGAGCTGAAGCGGGAAAAGGTCGCGACGGCGACCGGATCCCGGGACTGGGGCCTCTCCATCCGGACTATCGCGCGGGGCCAGATCGGGGCGTCGGCGACCTCCTCGCCGGCGAGGTGGGAGGAGTGCCTGGAGGCTGCCCTTGCCTCCATGCGCCTTGCAACGCCGCAGGAGTGGA
Organism: Methanomicrobiales archaeon; assembly: GCA_035310965.1. Taxonomy (GTDB): domain Archaea; phylum Halobacteriota; class Methanomicrobia; order Methanomicrobiales; family JACTUA01; genus JACTUA01. Next base: position 110 of record DATGDI010000089.1, on the reverse strand, counting down.
AGGGCCTCCCTGAACCGGCCGAGCTCAGGAAGGATGCTCCCTCCTTCGACAAGCGGGTGTCACCCGAACCTCCGGCGGCACAGGATCTCCTCCGGGGGATGCTCGAGGGT
>DATGDI010000088.1:0-10631 GCA_035310965.1 Methanomicrobiales archaeon | reverse complement strand
AAGGAGAAAATCCACAATAATGGGCCGGATCCGGATTTCCACCCCGATTGCCTCCGCTCTGGAATACCCCGCCAGCAATCCCGTGGGCTCCGATAAACCGTATGTTGCTATACATATGCGGGGTGAATCCGGGCAGACCGGGGAGGTTCGAACCGGTCCTGGATGGAGAATTTAAGCGCTCCGGCGTCGATTCTCACGGCAGAAGGGAGGCGAGATGTATCCTGCTTATCGGGGGAGGGCCATGGAGGGAAAAGTTCCACTCGGTGAACTCGAAGGACGCCTCGGGCGTTTCCGGGCCCGGATGGAGAAGGACAGCCCGGGCTGGGAAATGGCCGCGATTTTCGGCAGGATCAACCTGTACTACCTTACGGGAACCATCCAGGACGGGGTGCTCCTGATCCCGGCCGAGGGGGATCCCGTCTTCTGGGTGCGCCGGAGCTACGAGAGGGCGCGGGACGAATCCTCCTTTCCCTGGATCAGGCCCATGTCCGGGTTCCGCGACGCGGCCCGGGAAACTGGCGGGATCCCCGGCCGGATACACCTGGAGACCGAGCTCGTGCCCCTCGCCCTCCTCGAGCGATTCAGGAAATACTTCCCCGTCGCCGAGGTATGCTCCCTGGACAGGCAGATCCTGCGGGTCAGGTCGGTGAAGAGCCCTTTCGAACAATCCCTCATGAGACGGGCGGGGGCCATTCACGAGAGTGTGCTCGAAGAGCGTGTGCCGGAGATCCTCAGGCCGGGGATAACCGAAGCGGCGCTGGCATGCGAGCTCTACTCGGTCATGGTCGGGGAGGGACACCAGGGAATCGTCCGGTTCGGGAGCTTCAACACCGAGATCGAGGTGGGCCAGGTCGGGTTCGGCGAAAATTCCCTGTATCCGACCTGCTTTGACGGCCCCGGAGGCTGTACCGGGCTCAGTCCCGCCGCGCCGGTCCTCGGCAGCCGGAAGCGGAAACTGAAGCGCGGGGACCTCGTGTTCATCGACAACGCCTGCGGGGTCGACGGTTACCAGACGGACAAGACCATGGTGTACATGTTCGGGAGGCCCCCTCCGGATGAGGTGATAGAGATCCACCGGCGTTGCGTAGAGATTCAGGACCGGATGGCCGGGCTGCTCCTCCCCGGCAGTTCGCCATCATCGATCTACGCCGGGGTAGTGGAGAATTTGGAGCCGGATTTTCTCGAGAACTTCATGGGATTCGGGAACCGGCGGGCGAGCTTCCTGGGCCACGGGGTTGGGCTCGTCGTGGACGAACCTCCGGTGATCGCACCGGGGTTCGACGAGCCTCTGGAGGAAGGGATGACCATCGCCCTCGAACCCAAGAAAGGGATCCCGGGAACCGGGATGGTGGGCATCGAGAATACCTTCCTCGTCACGAATGGCGGGGGAGTCTCCCTCACCGGGACGAGTCCAGGCCTGATACCGGTTCCGTGAGACCGTCGGCCGTTTCGGATTCCTTACCTTCTCCGGGCGAGATACAGCAGGGATGCCCCGAACAGGGCTCCGAGGAGGATGAGGATCGGGATCGGGGAGCTTCTCTGGGTGGTGGTCGGGGGGAGCGTGGTCGTGTACGGGAAGGTCCGGGTCGTCGAGGTCGTCCCTCCGGTCACGGTCGTCGGGGACGAGGTGGTGGTGGACGGGATGGTGGTTTCCTCCGAGGGCGTCAGGAGGCGCATCTCGACGTTGTCGATGTCACCCTCGGCCACCGCACTCGGGTTCTCGAAATCCCCGATGGTAGAGAGATAGATCCGGTCCATGACCCCGAGGTTCGAGATGTCCGAGAGGGAATACCCCCAGAGGTTACTCCCGTTGAACAGGAAATTGACGGTGATGGTCGCGGACTTCCGCTCATGGCTGTACTCGAGGATAACATGGTACGGGGTACCGTCGGAGAAGCGTACCGAGGGTCCTCCGTAGGACTGGCCGTAGGACGAGATCTCCCTCCTCTGGTTCGACTGGTCGATGATATGGAGCCAGATGATATTCCCGTACGGCCCGTTCTCGAACTCGGTGAAGATGGTCGTCCCCTGGTTGATGGTCATCTCACGGTTGCCGAGCCCCAGCCGGAAGGATGCCTGGAAATCGGTTTTCAGGGGGAAGAGATCATATTCGAGCCGGAAGGAGTCCCCCGAATAGGGGATCCTCTTGTACACAAAGGTGTTCGTGGAGTCCCGGAGGGCGTAGTGGAACACGCCCCTCGCCGAATCCCAGTGGTTCGTGTACGGGTTGTTGGTGACCCAGTCGGGATCCGAGGAAAAGTCGGTGGAGTAGATGATACTCGAGGTCCCCTGGGACCGGACCATGCCCGCCACCGATACGAGGATGAGGAGGGCAAGGACGATGGGGCGGAGACGCCGCCGGGGCAATCCCTGGATCATGGTCGGGACTCCTTCATTTCCGGGTCTCCCGTTTTCCGGGACGACCCCAGATGAATCTCAGTACAGGTGTACCTGCTCATTTATATGTATACTACCTGATCCAGGGTCCCGGCCCCTGCTCCCCGGGGTGTCATAAACCGCGGGATGCTCTACATATGCCCCTCCCGCGGGACTCATCACCTTCATTACCTGCACCTTCTCAGGAGTACAGTGAATGCAGGAGCCTGAGGGAGCCGGCGACGCGCAGAAATACCAGAAATTCAAGAAGGTGGACGGGGCCACCTACGAGAAGGTGAACACCTTCCTCCGGAAGAGGACCTATGTCACCGCACGGGAGTGGGCCATCGCCCGGCTCTGCTCCGATTTCAAGACCACGGGCGGCTCGGAGATGACCTTCATCGGCGAGCACCTCCCCGAGCTCGTTCCCTTCATGACGGGCACCTACACCCCCCAGGCGGTAAACCAGGCGAGGAGCGCGTTTAAACGGAAGGTGAAGAAGGCCGGGGCCACCTTCTTCTACGGGGCCATGTGCGGCTTTTTCACCGCCGAGGAGCTGGACGACATCCTCTTCGAGGCGAGCGAGGTGGCGAAGTTCCTCCTCGAGGTCGAGGGAACCAGCCTGGACATCGACGAGGAGATCTCCATCGAGGACCGGATCACCGAGGTCATGAGGAACGTGGCGGTATCGGCCGCGAAGCTGCGAAGGGAACGGGAGACAGTCGGGGACCAGGTCACCGGGGATGAGCCGGTCCCCCCGGAGCCGGATTCAGGCAGGTCCGGGGGAGACGAGGAAACGGATGCCTCCGGGCCCGGGAAGAACCGGGGAGAGAGCTCACCGGATGGGGAACAGGACCGGGTGAGAGCGGAGGATCCGGGCCCGCAGGGGGTACACGGGGATCCGGGCCCGGGGGATGAACCGTGAGTGAAGAAAAGCCCGGGAAGCGCCTCTTCGGCACGAATGGCGTCCGTGGCGTGGTCAACGAGGACATGAGCCCGGAGCTCGCCCTCGGGATCGGGTCCGCTCTCGGATCGATGCGCCGGGGGCGAATCGCGGTAGGCCGGGACACGAGGACCTCCGGGCCCGCCCTTGCGGGCGCCCTCAAGGCGGGAATCCTCGCCACCGGCTGCGACGTGGTGGACCTCGGGGTTCTCCCGACTCCCGCCCTCCAGTACATCGTCCGGGGCGGGTTTGCGGCGGGAGCCATGGTAACCGCCTCCCATAATCCCCCCGAGTACAACGGGATCAAGGTGATCGAGAGCGACGGAACGGAGATGGGGGATGCCGAGGTGATCCAGCTCGAGGATCGCCTGTTCGCCCGCCGGTTCGAGCTGGCCCCGTGGGACAGGATCGGAAGGCAGTCCTCCGCACCGGATCGGGTCGGGGAATACCTGGCCGGGGTGACCGGGCAATTCCCGGCCGGTGAGGGAACCGGGATGACCGTGGTCCTGGACCCGGGCTCGGGCGCGGGTTCCCGGACGACCCCGGAGATCCTCACCCGGATGGGGTGCCGGGTCCACACCCTGAACGCCGCCGAGGATGGCACCTTCCCCAACCGCCCCCCGGAGCCCTCCCCCGAGGGGCTCCGGCCCCTCGCCCTCATGGTGACCGCGACCGGCGCCGCGATGGGCATGGCCCATGACGGCGACGCCGACCGGACGGTCTTCATCGACGAGAAGGGGCGCTACCTGGAGGAAAACCGGGAGTTCGCCCTCGTTGCCCGGTCCCTGTGCGCGGAGAAGAAGGGCGTGGTGGTGGCCCCGGTGAGCACCTCCCTCCTCGTCGAGGAAGTGGCCGCCGGCCTGGGGTGTCGGGTGGAGTACACGCCGGTCGGGTCCATCTACGTGGCGCGGCGGATGCTCGACCTCATCGCCCGGGGCACACCGGTCGTCATGGGCGGGGAGGGGAACGGCGGGCTGATCTACCCGGGCCACCAGTTCTGCCGGGACGGTGCCATGACGGCCGCGAAGATGGTCTCCATCGTCTCCCGATCGGGTAAACCCCTCTCGGAGCTCGCGGACTCCCTCCCAAGGTACCACATGTTCAAGGAGAAATTCCGGACCGGAGATGCCCGGACCCTGGTCGGATGCCTGGTAAAGAGGTTCGCCGCCGAGAAGCCTGATCTGACCGACGGGATGCGCCTGAACCGGGAGGATTCCTGGGCCCTCGTCCGTGCCTCGGGGACCGAACCCCTCGTCAGGGTCACGGTGGAGGCGCGGGGAGAGAGGGAGGCGAAGGATCTCCTGAAAGAAGTTCAGGAAGCCATGACAACCTGCGGTGGATAGCCAGATGCCAGGAAAGCCAGATTATTTTCCTCATTTTATATGATGGGTCCCCGGGAAGGGGAAATGCTGGCTGTAAATATTAAAAATGCGCTCGCTTCACGGGAAAATATCGGTCAGAATTCATCAATTGGTTTCTATTACTCTTGAAAGGGCCATAAAGCCGTAATCTTTTGTAATATTTGATAAATACGAGTTCTGATGCGTTTAATGAATAGTTTTTAATCGAAATCTTTATAAATAAAATCAGGTCATATCATGTAGTGCGGGATTTCCGTGCCGGCCAGCCCCAATTTATCCCATATCCGGAAGAAGATCCACCAGGCCCTCCTACATAAAGATCTCGATGGCATCCGGTCCATCCTCGAGGATGTCCGGACCATCCCCAAGAGGAAGGAGCGGCGGACCATCCTCTCCGTCATCCACGAGGCCATCAAGGAGAGCATCTTCAAGGACGAGATCCCCGACTTCCTGATCTTCCTCGGGGATCTCCCCTTCCCGGAGATCCAGGAGGTGGCGGACCGGGCCATCAAGGCCTACATCGCGTCGAGGAACGAGCGGTGGCTCCAGAAGACCGTCGAGCTCTGCCACAGCCTCGACCGGAAGAACTACCAGTCCAAGATCTTCTCGGTCGTTTCGAAGGATCTCATCGAGGCAGGTGTCGCGCAGAAGGACCGGCAGCTCATGGAACGGGGGATGTCCACCATCCACCTCATCAGCTTCCGGAAGCACCGGTCGAGCATCATGATGGACATCATCCCCATGATCATCGTCTGGAGCGTCTCCACCGAGGACGACCGGCACCTCTACACCTCCCTCCAGCTCATCGATGTCATCGGGGACGTCTCCAAGCGCTCCATCCTCCACTCGGAGATAGCAAAGGCCATCGGCATGATCGGGATCCTCCAGCGGGACATCCGGGGGGTCCGCGAGGCGGTGAAGATCGCCATCATCATCAAGCAGAAGCAGCGCCGCATCGGCTGCATCTCCCACATCCTCGAACGGGGATGGTCATCCCCCGTGGGAAAGCAGCTCGAGGACGTGGTCGGCTTCATGAACCTCATCGGGGAGGTCCCCGCCCCGAGGAAGTACGAGATCCTCGCCGTCCTCATCGAGCACCTCCTGAACCGGGTGAAGGACAAGAAGCAGATCAACTACACCCTCCAGAACCTGGTGGAGAAGATCCCCGTGTCGAGGGAGTGCATCGTCCTCAAGCTCGTGAAGAAGGCCGAGGCGTCAGGAGACAAGTGGTACTTCGAACGGGCCCTCGAGTTCAACGAGCAGCTGAAGGATGCCACCCGGATCCCCATCAAGGAGATCATCGCCTCCTCGAGCTCCGTCGTGGAGCGGACCGGGGACGTGAGCCTCCTCATGAAGACCGTCCCCCTCCTCGACGCGGTGGCCAAGACCTCCGAGGAGTCCTTCCTCCCCCAGTACCTCATGGTCGCCGATACCCTCCTCAAGCGGGGCAACCTCCAGAACGCGGTGGAGATCTTCGCCCGGATCGGCGGCCCCCTGGAGAGCGCGAACAAGGTGGCTATGGACACCTGCGTCCGGATCCTCAGGGAGGGTATCTTCCGGGATGAGACCGAGCTCCTGAAGGAGAAGATCCTCTCGCCCATGGACGGCGAGACCCGGGACTTCGTCGTCAACCGGGCGGTGACCGAGTTCTGCACCGACGCGGAGTTCGGGGATATCATCGCCCACCTCCCGTCCCTCCAGTCCCTCACCCTCGCCCACCGCACGCCGGGGGTCATCATCCCCGAATGCATCCGGATCCTCATCGAGCGGAACTTCATCGAGTTCCAGGACCCCTCGGCCCTCCTCTCCCTCGCAAACCAGATCCCGAACCGGGCCGAGAAGGAGCAGATCGTCTCGGCCATCGTCATCGGGATCGCGAAGGTCGGGGTGGCTCACAAGAACCGGGACCTCCTCCAGCGGGCGGTCGGGCTCTCCTGCGAGATCAAGGAGCAGCGGCCCCGGTCGGAGGCCCTCGGGCACATCATCGACCAGGCCACCCTTCTCGCCGTGGAGCAGGGCGATCTCGACCTCCTCCACCGGATGATGAAGTGGACGGGTTCGCTCCTCGAGCGGGACTTCAAGCTCTATGCCATCGACAGCGTGATCAAGGGGATGATCACCTACGGCATCCACCACCAGTCCCCCAAGGCCCTCGACGAGGCGTACCTCATCACCCACACGGTGGACGACCCGTCGCTCCAGCAGCAGCAGCGGGAGGCCATCATCGAGGGGCTTGTCCGGGTCGGGTGCATCCGGCTCACGGGCGCGGTCACCCCCATCACCCCGGAGGCCCTGAAGTTCGAGATCGAGCCCTTTGACCGGGCCCTCACCCTCCTCATCGAGAGCGTGAACAAGTCCCAGCTCTCCCTGAAGATCTCGAAGTTCATCGACATCATCCTCGAGTATTCCCAGGCGGCGAACCGGCAGGAGTTCCTCATCCCGCTCACGATGTTCATCCTAAACATCGAGGACCGGCTGGAGCGGAACGCCATGTTCTACCGGATCTCGGGGAACTTCCGGGACGTGATGGAGGACCTCGAGTCCACCGACCCCTACGAGATCGTCGCCGCGGTCCTCCAGCGCCTCCAGAGCGGGAACATTTCGCCTCTCGTCCTCGACCTCATCCACCGCCTGCTAGAGCAGACGCCGGACTCGTACAAGAAGTTCGCCGGGCTCTGCAACCTCGCGGACTCGTACTACTCCATCCAGGAGCGGGACAAGGGGACCGAGATCCTGAAGAAGCTCTACAGCAACCTCTCCTCCCTCACCGATCCTTACGAGAGGGCGAGGATCCTCGCCGATCTCGCGGGCATGCTCGCCCGGGTGGACGAGGCCCTGGCCCGGGACTGCCTGGAGGCTGCCATCGCCCTGTTGAACCAGGTGAAGGACGAGAAGGGCTCGCTCCTCAGGAAGCACATCGTCTTCGCCATCCTCTCCCTTCACACGTTGAAAACCCAGGAGGAGAACCTGGAGACGGCCCTCGACCTCGTGAAGCAGATCGAGGACCCGACCGAGTACGTGAACGCCCTCATCGCCATCCTCTCCATGGTGATCACCGGCGAGAAGGCGAAGGAGATCCTCGCGAACATCTACGACGCCATCGCGGCCATCCCCTCCACGTACGAGCGGGTGGCCATGCTCCTCGACGTGGTCCCCCTGGCCGAGCAGTACGGCGACCCCGGCGACGCTCCCCGGCTCCTCGACGAGGCGCGGGCCGAGGTGGATTCCATCTCCATCCCGTACATCGCCACCATGATCAAGAAGGGCCTCGTCCAGGTGATGCTCATGGTGTACCACAAGAGGAGCGACGAGGCCATCCGGCGGAAGGCCAAGGAGGTCACCCTCCGCATCGAGGACGAGGAGACCCGGTCCCAGCTCCTGTCCCAGGTGGGCTATGACCGGGCCGAGGCGGGGGTGAGCCCGGTCTTCACCTCCCTCCACCAGCTGCGGGAGAAGATCAAGGAGGGGCGGAATCCCCTGAACGAGCTCTCGAGCATCACCCACCAGATCAACACCCTCCCGGACCGGGCGAGGCGGGCCGCGTACTACATCGATCTCTTCCGGATCTTCACCGAGAGCAAGGAGGAGAAGATGGCCGAGCGCATGCTCTCGGCCGCCATCGACGAGGCCGCCATCATCCGGCCCCTCTCCCGGAGGGCCTATGTCCTCGGGGATCTCGCCCTCAACGTCTACAACGCCGGTTTCGAGGAGCGGTCCAAGGACATCCTCGGGATGGCGGTCTACGCCGCCATGAACATCCGGGACGAGGGCCTCAGGGACGAGGTCTTCTACGAGCTCGACGTCGCCCTCCGGATCATCGAGGAGCGCCTTGCGTGAAGACCCACGAGCTCTACGTCTCCGGCCGCGTCCAGAGCGTCGGGTTCCGGGCCTGCGTGAAGAAGGTGGCCGGAAACCTCGGGATCCTCGGTGAGGTGATGAACCTCCCGGACGGGAGGGTCCGGATCACCGCGACCGCCGAGGAGGTCATCCTCGAGAAGTTCGTCTCCATGCTCTATGGCTGCCCCCGGGCGGTCATCCGGAACCTGGAGGTCAGGGAGCGGGATCTCGTCACCTTCACGGACTTCGCCATTAAAAGAGCCTCCGAACGCTGAAAAAAGCCCTCTCTCTTTCAGCCGGCGACCGAGAAGGGGCGGTTGGAGAGGAGGGAATCCCGGAACCGGGCGACGAGGCCGTCGATCTCCTCCGCGTCCACCGAGATGAAGAGCTTCTGGAGGAGCCGGCCGATGAGCCCCTCGGAGAGGTGGCACCGCCTTTCCCCGTACTCGAAATCGCCGTCGTGAAGCCCCTTCCGGGCGATCTCGAAGACCGCGTCGTCCACCATCGCCGGCTTGAGGGGCTCGATGAGGTCGTACACGAGGCTCCCCGTGCCCTCGTGAAGCACCCCGAGATCCGGGTCCAGGTTCGCGCCGGTGACCGCCCGCATGCACTGGGAGAAGAGCATGGCATACCCGAAGGAGAGCATGGCGTTCACCGGGTCCTGGTGGGGCCTCCTCGTCCGCCGTCGGAAGCCGAGATCGGGGGGGAGGGTGCGGGAGAGGATCTCGTAATACATATCGGTCGCGAGGGAGAAGAGCCTCCGGACCTCGTCGAGCTTCACGAGGAACTCCATCTCCCTGAGGGAGGTGTGGAGGAACTCGAGCTCCCCCTTGTAGAGAATCTCGCCGCCCGAGGCCTCCCCGATCACCTCAAGCCGGGCCATCCTCGCCCCGATAGCCCCGGTGGCGAGGGCAAGGGCGTACCGGTGAGCGGGGGCGAGCTTCTGGGCGGCCTTCACCTCCTCGTCGGGATGGCGCAGGGGGGGGTGCAGGAATCCTACGGGGTTACTGTCCTGGTCGAGGAAGCTGATGGCTCCCCCGGCCTTGAGGAGGTTCGTGATGGCCGCGGTGTGGATGGTGTGCCCTCCGGCGATGACCAGGTGGCGGACGCTCCGTAACGGATAGTTCTCGACCTCGCCCTTTCTCTGGATCACGAGCTGGGTGGGGGTGGACTTGATGTGCGCCCCGAATCCCGACACGGTGATCCAGGGGACATTCTGGAAGGCCATTGTAATCCTGCAGGAAATGGAATCGACGGAAGAAGGTTAGATTCGCGGTTCATTAACTCATCGTTTCTTCCCGGGCCGGGAGAGAAACCCTCTTCATCCGCGGGAACCCTAGATCCGGTGGATGAAACCGGGGGCGCAGGCGGAGTGGGACCCTCTCAGGCACGTGATGGTCCACGAACCGGGCATCGAGGTCTTTTTCGCCCTCCTTGCCCCGGAGGCCAGCCTGTACGAGCGTTTCTTCAACCACCGCGAGGCCCGGTGGGAGCACCGCCAGCTTTGTGACCTTCTCCACAACAACTTCGGGGTCAGGATCCACCACCTCAAGGCCACCCTCCTCGAGGAGGCCGGGGAGCCGGGCCCCGTCCGGGACCTCCTCGTTTCCCTCGCGGCGAGGAGGCTCGGCGGCGGCAGGGGCCCCCCCGCCGTTCCCCTGGAGGAGCGGGACCCGGAGCACCTCTTCCGGATCATCGTCCTGAACCCGGACACCGGGCATGGCCGGGCGGGCGGGGTGCGGCTCCGCTCCCCCCTCCACAACCTCTACTTCATGCGGGATCAGCAGGCGGCCACCGACCGGGGGATCTGCCTGGGAAGGATGGCCACCCCCGAGCGAACGGAGGAGGTGGGGGTATCCTCCCTCTGCCTTGCCGCCCTGGGAATCGAGCCGGTCCACCAGGTGAGTGAGGGGCGGTTCGAGGGAGGGGACTTCATGCCTGCGGGGGAGTTCGCTCTCGTGGGCTGCGGATCGCGGACGAACCCGGAAGGTGTCCGGGATCTCCTCGGGGGAGGGCTCGGCTTTGACGAGGTCGGCGTCGTGAGCGAACCCCGGCATCCCCTCATCAGCGGACGGGACTCCATGGTGAACATGCATCTGGACACCTACCTGAAT
>DATGDI010000087.1:0-4558 GCA_035310965.1 Methanomicrobiales archaeon | reverse complement strand
GAACAACCAGCAGTGTATCATCGGGTTCGATGAGACCCGCTACAGGGAGGCCCTTGGATGAACGGCGTCCCCGAGGTCACGGAGAAGGAGATCGCTGCCCTCCACGAGCGGCTCGACCGGGAGGCCGAGGAGGGCGGCTATCACCTCAACCCTGACCGGGCCTTCGTCCGGGGCCTCGTCCGGGGGCTCATCATCAACACGAGGCGTTACGGCTACCAGTCCTGCCCCTGCCGGCTCGCCACAGGGGAGAAGAAGGCTGACCTGGACATCATCTGTCCCTGCGACTACCGTGACCCCGACCTCGCCGATTTCGGGGCCTGCTACTGTGCCCTGTACGTCTCGGACGAGGTTCTCGCGGGGAGAAGGAAGGTAGCCTCCATACCGGAGCGCCGGCCCCCGCCCGATGTCCGGGTTCGGGTCCCGCCCTCCGCAGGGGCCGCCCCCTCCTTCACCCTCGAGTACCCGGTCTGGCGATGCCGGGTCTGCGGGTACCTCTGTGCCCGGGACGAGCCACCTGACGTCTGCCCGATCTGCAAGGCGAAGAAGGACCGGTTCGAGCGGTTCCTCTGACGAACATCCTCCCCTCCCTCCCTTTTCCGGATCCCGCGCCCATGAAAAGAAAGCGGCCCTCCCCTGCCCCCCTCCCCATGACCCTCGAGGAGGCCGGGGAGCGGGGGATGGACGACCTTGACATCATCCTCGTAACCGGCGACGCCTACGTGGACCACCCGGCATTCGGGACCGCGGTGATCGGCCGGGTCCTCGAGGCCGCGGGATACCGGGTGGGGATCATCGCCCAGCCGGACTGGAGATCCCGGGCCGATTTCCAGAGGCTCGGGCGTCCCCGCCTCTTCTTCGGGGTGAGCTCCGGGAATGTCGACTCCATGGTGAACAATTACACCGCGGCGGGGAGGAGGAGGCGGACCGATGCCTACTCCCCCGGAGGAATCCCCCGCCGCCCCGACCGGGCGGCCATCGTCTACGCGGACCGGCTCCACGCCCTTTTCCCGGGGGTACCCATCGTCCTCGGGGGCCTGGAGGCGAGCCTGCGACGTTTCGCCCACTACGACTACTGGTCCGACCGGGTGAGGAAATCCATCCTCGCCGATGCCCCCGCTGACCTCCTCGTGTACGGCATGGGGGAACGCCAGGTCGTGGAGATCGCCCGGCGACTCTCTGAAGGTGAAGGATCCCGGCCCCTCGTCGATATCCGGGGGACCTCGTACAGGATCGCGCCAAAGGATTTCAGGGAGACAGAGGCCGGGGACATCGTCATCCTTCCCTCGTTTGCCGAAGTATCGGAGGATCCCGCGGCCTACTCCAGAGGGGCCCCATCCCCCCTGGACGCTCCCGGCTCCCTTCGCGACCCGGGAGCCTATGCCCGGGCCTTCGCGCTCCATTCCCTCGAACAGGACCCGGTCCGGGGCAGGAGGGTCGCCCAGGACCATGGGAAGACCGTGATAGTCCAGAACCCCCCGGCCATCCCCCTGTCGACGGAGGAGCTGGACCGGGTCTACGAGCTTCCCTACACCCGCCGGGGCCACCTCTCGTACCGCGAGGAGATCCCGGCTCTTGAGCCGGTGAGGTTCTCCCTGGTCAGCCACCGGGGCTGCTTCGGGGGATGCTCCTTCTGCGCCATCGGGCATCACCAGGGAAGGATCATCCAGAGTCGGTCACCGGAATCCCTCGTCCGGGAAACGAGACGTATTGTCGGAATGAAGGGGTTCGCAGGGGTGATCCAGGATCTCGGGGGGCCCACGGCCAACATGTACGGGTTCACCTGCGCGAGGTGGACAGCCGCCGGGACGTGTGAGGACCGTTTCTGCTCCCTCGATTGCGGGAACCTGGTCTCCGGCGAAAAGGCCCACCTTGCCCTCCTCCGGAGAATCCGGGCGGTCCCGGGAGTGAAGAAGGTGTTCATCGCGAGTGGAATCCGGCACGACCTCATCGACCTCTCGGACCTCGAGTACCTCACCGAGCTCTGCGCACACCATGTCGGCGGGCACCTGAAGGTGGCCCCCGAGCACATCTCCCCCCGGGTCCTCTCCCTTATGCGCAAGCCCGGCCGGAGAGCCTTCGATGAGTTCCGGCGGAGGTTCGCGGAGGTGAACCGGCGCCTCGGGAAGGAGCAATACCTCCTCCCCTATTTCATGTCCGGCCATCCCGGCTGCACCGTTGCGGACATGGTCGATCTCGCCGAGTACATCCGGGACGAGTCCCTCTACACCGAGCAGGCCCAGGACTTCACTCCCACGCCGATGACCGCCGCGACCTGCATGTATTACACGGGGATCGACCCGTTTACCGGTGAGGAGGTCCACGTGCCCCGGGGGAGGGAGAAGGAGATCCAGCGGGCCATGCTCCAGTACCGGGATCCCGCGAAGGCGGGGTTCGTCCGGGAGGGGCTCCGGATCGCGGGGAGGGAGGATCTTGCGGGGAGCGCCTGGAACTGCCTCGTCCCCGCGGAAACGGGCACCCGGAAGAGGGAGAAGAGAAGATATTTACGGTAACTCCTCAAGCTCTTTTCAGCGGAACCGGCCGCCGGCCGGCCGGGAGAAGGTCTGCCATGATACGGGGAAGGATCACGGAACGGGAGGGGAACTTCGGGAAGGTCCTCCGCACCTTCGCCTATGAGAGCGACGGGATCACGGAGCACGAGGGGGACCGGCTCGGGAGGGTGAAACGTGCCCTCATGTACGAGGTGGACGGGAAGACTCTCACCGAAAAGCTCGGGGGAAAGGATGGCAAGGTGAAGCGGACCTTCACCTTCGAGGCCGACCATGTCGTCGAGTGGGAGACGAGCTCCTACGGGAAGAGAAAGTCCACCTACCTCTTCGACCCGGGGGAGCACCGGATCCTCGAGCGCGAGGGGGGAAAGTACGGGACCCTCCTCCGGGGTTTCCTCTTCGAGCCCGAGGGGGTCATCGAGGGTGAGGGGGGTGGCCACGGGCCGGTCAGGAGGATGTTCGTCTTCGACCGGGAGAAGCCGGCCATCTTCGAGCGGACGGGTGGCCATTTCGGCGAGATCAAGCGGACCTTCGTCTTCGAGCAGATGGACCCGTCGGTGCTCCGGAACTTCGACGCCTTCCTCCAGTTCGTCTTCCTGGTCGGGTGAACCCGTACCTCCCGGCGGACCGCCCCGGCTGAAGGGTGGCATACCGTCCGTTCCTTGTCCCTGCCCGTGAGCCGGGAGGGAAATAACGGAAATGGGTGGCCGGGACCGCCGGGTTTATTCCATGCTCCTGGGCGAAAAAACAAAGGCCCTAGAACAGAATCGGCTCGAATCCCTCCTTCCCCACCTTCCCGAGGTCCTTCACGATATCCGGGTCGAGGGCGCAGACGGGGCAGACATAGGTGTCCGGGAGATCCTCGAAGGCCGTTCCCGGCTTGATCCCCCGGTGGGGCTCTCCCCGGGCCTTGTCGTAGACGTACCCGCAGGCCTTGCAATGGTACCGGGTGGGGATCCATTCCTCGAAGCCCCATTTCCCGACCTTCCCCTTCCCTGCCTGGCCGCAGACCGGGCAGACATAACTGTCGGGGAGATCCTCAAAGGCGGTCCCCGCGGGGATCCCGTTGTGGGGCTCACCGATCAGGGGGGAGTAGATGTAGTTGCAGAGTTTGCAGCGCCACCGTTTCGGGGCGGCCTTTCCCCGTGCCGTTTTGCCTTTCTTTGCATCCATGTTCAGAGCCTCCGATGGGTCCGCCGGGAACGGGCCCGGGCGGCCATGCAGGAGAGATGGGGATGTTCCTATTTATGGGTTATGCAGGGGATGGGGAGAGGCCCCCCCTTACAGGTCGAGCACCAGCCCGTCGGTCGCGATGGTGAGGTCCGGGAAGCTCTCCCTGACCTCCTCCCCCGCCCTCGTCCTCTCCTCCAGGGTCCGGTAGGCCCAGGCATCGAAGTGGGTGAGGGAGAGCCGGCGGGCTCCCGCGGACCGGGCCAGGGCGACGGCCATCTCGGGGTTCAGGTGGGGCCAGTCGTCGCTCGTCGTGCCGGGCCGGAGCGCCGACTCGGCGATGAGGAGGTCGGCATCCCTTGCGAGCTCGATCACGGTATCGCTCGGACCGGTGTCCGTGCAGTACGCGATGATCCGGCCCTCCAGCTCGAACCGGTACCCGAAGCAGGGGGAGGCGTGGGGGAGGTACCGGCAGGTGACCGGGAAGGGCAGGCGATGGGCCCCCTCGGCAAGGTCGCAGATCCGGACGGGGAAGGGGAGGTCTCCGCAGGGAACGGTGAAGGGCGGGGCGAGGAGGGTCGCGAGGGTCTCCCGGGTCCCCGGCTGGCCCCAGATGGAGAGCCCGCCCGGGAAGGAGAGCCGGCCGAGGACGTGGAGCCCGGCGACGTGGTCGATGTGGAAGTGGGAGAGGAAGAGGTGGCAGGGGTGATCCGGGTCCCCGAGGGGACCCTCCAGCCGCCGGATACCATTGCCTGCGTCGAGGAGAATCCTCCACGGCCCTGCCTCGACGAGGGTACAGGTCGTGTTTCCCGTCTCGGTGTCGTACCATCCGTTCGTCCCGAGGAACACCACCCGCATAAAGGATACTCGGGAGAGGATTC
>DATGDI010000086.1:0-9666 GCA_035310965.1 Methanomicrobiales archaeon | reverse complement strand
ACCCGCCGGTCGAACTCCTCCCGGGAGAGGAGGTCATCCACGAGGGCGTAGTGGAAGGACATCGGTACCCAGCTGTCAGAGTCCCTGCCAGGGGGGCCTCTCGACAGCGGCGGTGAGGTCCTCCACCGTCTCCCGCCTCCGCATGAGGGCCGTATCCGGGCCCCGGACCAAAACCTCGGCACACCGGGGCCGGCCGTTGTACTGCGAGGCCATGGCGAACCCGTACGCCCCGGCGTCGAGGATCGCGATGATGTCCCCCGGTTCGACGGCCGGGAGATCCCGGTCCTCGGCAAGGAGGTCCCCGGTCTCGCAGATGGGGCCCGCGATGGTGTACCGGTGGGCCGGGGGGGTGTCCGCCTTGTTCGCCACCAACGCCCCGTGCCAGGCGCCGTACATCACCGGCCGGACAAGGAGGTTGAAACCGGCATCGGTGTTCACGAACCGCCGGTGGGCCTCCTTGACCGAATTCACCCCCGCAAGGAGAATGGTGGAGTCGGCGACGATGTACCGGCCGGGCTCCACCCAGAGCTCGGGGGCGATCCCCGCCTTCTTCACACCCGCCGCAAAGACCGGCACCACCGCCGAGGCATAGTCGGAGAAGGAGGGCGCGGGGTCGGTGCCGTGCCGGTAAGGGACGCCGAGACCGCCCCCCAGGTCGATGAAGTCGAGCCGGACCCCGAGGTCGGTGAGCCCCGCGGCGAGAACTGTCATCACCCCGGCCGCCCGGGCAAAGGGCTCCACCTCGAGGATCTGGGAACCGATGTGGCAGTGGAGCCCCACCGGTTCGACGTTCCCGCACGCCAGGGCCGCCCGGTACGCACCGAGGATCTCACCGGCAGGGATGCCGAACTTCGAGGTCCTGAGGCCGGTGGCGATCTTCGGGTGGGTGGGCACCTCGAGGGCCGGGTTCACCCGGAAGGAGATCTCCGCGGTCTCCCCGGCCTCCCCCGCGATCCGGTCGAGCTCGCGGAGCTCGTCCAGGGAGTCCACCGAGACCCTTACCCCCTTCTCCACGGCGAGGGCGAGATCGGCGGCGCTCTTCGAGGAGCCGTTGAAGAGGAGCCGGTCCGGGTCCATCCCGGCCCCGAGGGCGAGGAGAAGCTCGCCCGCGGAGAAGACATCGGCCCCTGCCCCCTCGCCGGCGAGGGCCGCGAGGATCGCGGGGTTCCCGTTCGCTTTTGCCGCGTAGAGGACCCTCACGTGCGGGTAGCGGGAGGAGAGGGCCGAGTGGACCTCCCGGTACCGGGCGCGGATCCGGTCCTCGTCGGTCACGTAGAGCGGGGTCCCGAACCGGGCGGCGAGGGTGACGGTGTCGTGCCGGCCGATGTGGAGGTGGCCTCCCTTCACCGAGAGCGCGGGAGGGAGGTTCACAGGCCGAGCCCCCGTATCCGCTCCAGGGCCTCGGCGATCCTCTCGGTCGAACGGGTGATGGCGAACCGGACATAGCCCTCCCCGAACTGCCCGAAGCCGATGCCCGGGGTCACGACCACCCCCGCCTCGTCGAGGAGCCGGCGGGCGAAGTCGAAGCCGTTCTCCACCGCCATCCAGACGTAGAAGGTGGCCTGGGGAAGGGCGACCTGGAAGCCCATCTCCCGGAGCCCCTTCACGAGAAGGTCCCTCCTCTCCTGGTAGACCTCCGCTGATTCGCGGATGCAGTCCTGGGGGCCGGTGAGGGCCGCGATGGCCGCGTGCTGGACCGCGTTGAAGACCCCCGAGTCCACGTTCGTCTTCACCTGCCGGAGCCCCTTGATGATCTCCATCTTCCCGCAGGCCATCCCGATGCGCCAGCCGGTCATGTTGTAGGTCTTCGAGAGGGAGTGCATCTCGATCCCCGCCTCGAAGGCCTCGTGGGCCTGGAGGAAGGACGGCGCTTCGTATCCGTCGAAGGAAACCTCCGAGTACGCGTTGTCGTGAACGACTACGATGTCATGCTCGCAGGCGAAGTCCACCACCCCGTCGAAGAACTCCGCGGGCGCCGTGGCCGCCGTGGGGTTGTTCGGGTAGTTCAGGAAGAGGAGCTTTGCCTTCTTCACGACCCCGGGGGGAATGGCCGAGAGGTCGGGGAGGTACCCGTTCTTTTCGAGGAGCGGGAGCGGGTGGATGCGCCCCTCGGCAAAGAGGGTGGAGGTCCGGTAGACCGGGTACCCGGGGTCTGGGACGAGGACGTATTCGCCCGGGTTGACGAAGGCCTCCGGTATATGGGCGATCCCGTCCTTCGATCCCATGAGGGCGGTGACCTCGGTCTCGGGGTCGAGGTTGACATGGAACCGCCGGCTGTACCAGGTGGCGACGGCATCCCGGAACTCCTTCATTCCCGCGTACGAGGGGTAGTGGTGGTTGGCCGGGTCCCTCGCCGCCCTGCACAGGGCTTCCACGATATGGGGGGGCGTCGGGAGATCGGGGTCGCCGATGCCGAGGTCGATGACATCCACCCCCCTTTGCAGCTGTGCCTCCTTCAGCTCGTCGATCTGGGCGAAGAGGTAGGGGGGAAGGTTGCCCATCCGGTTCGAGTACATCTCACATCCTCCTCTACCTTTGGGGGCCGGTTCATAATAATTTCGCAGGTGAGCCGGCCTACGGAGGTGAGGGAGAACCGGGGATGCAGGGAAGGGAAC
Source organism: Methanomicrobiales archaeon (assembly GCA_035310965.1). Lineage (GTDB taxonomy): Archaea > Halobacteriota > Methanomicrobia > Methanomicrobiales > JACTUA01 > JACTUA01. The sequence goes on along the minus strand of DATGDI010000086.1, from coordinate 7,051 downwards.
ATCTTTCTCATGGGTGGGAGTAACCTACCCGTTGGAAGTGATGGCGTGAAGGGTGACCGGGTCATTCTCGTCCTTTCGACGGTTCCGGAGTCCGAATCGGCACGCATCGCCGAAACCCTCGTTTCCGAGAGGCTCGTCGCATGCGTAAACGCGACCCCCGTCCGCTCTACCTACCGGTGGAAGGGGGAGATCTGCAGGGACCGGGAGGATCTGCTCATCATGAAGACGAGGGAGAGCCTCTTCGCCCGTGTCCGGGACCGGGTGCGGGAGATCCATCCCTACGAGGTCCCCGAGATTCTGGCCCTGCCCGTCTGGGGTGGTTTCGAGGGATATCTCCGGTGGGTGGTGGTGGAGACCACACAGCCGGGAAAACCGGAAGGTTAAGCTCATGAAGGAGGGGGACACACCCTCCGGGTGCGGGGTGACGTGATGGCGGATCCAGTCACGGGGGGAAAGGAAGGTGGCGAGACGGGCCGGAAAACCGCGCTTCTTCTCCTGGGGTGCCCGGAGGTCCCGGTCCAGATGGGCATCGCCCTCTACATCGCGGGCCGGCTCGAGAAGGGCGGATTTTCCGTCACCGTGGCCGGGAACCCCTCGGTCATCCACCTGATCCGGGTCTCCGATCCTGACCAGCACTACATCAGAAAGGTCATGAACCTGGACAGGGCCATGGCCGATCTCATCGAGAAGAGGCTCGCCCCGGACCTCATCGTCTCCTTCGCCCACAACGATGCCGGGATCTCCTATGCGGCGACGGTCCGGCATGTCTCCGCCTCCCCCCTCTACCTCGTCATCTTCGGCAGGGAGGCCGAGGCCCTCGCGGGGGAGGCCGAGTTCGAGTGCGAGAAGATCGTGGAGCGGGCGGTGCACAACCCGGTCCAGCTGAAGAAGAAGATCGACGGGGTGTTCGGGTGGGCTGTATCGAGGAGCTGAAGTACGAGACGATCCTTTCCCACGCGAGCTTCAAGGAGTGCCGGGACTACCTGAAGGAGCATTTCACGGAGCGGTTCGAGGTGGAACCGGGTTTCAAGATCTTTGACTCCTACATCATCGGCATCCCTCCCATCCTCGTCGCGGTCGAGGGGGACACGGTGATCTTCCCGTACACGAAGCCCTGCCACGGGACTTTCCTCCTCCGGATCGACTGCGCCGATGAAGTGGCGCGCCTCCGGAAGGAGAAGAAGCGGTGATCTGGAAGGGAAGTACCATCGCCCGGGCAGAGACCTTCATCCTCGCCATCGGGGTGTGCTACGGGGCCCCAGCCATCGGCTCGTACTTCACCGGCCTCTCGGTGAGCACCTGGTATGCGGCCCTGGCAAAGCCCCCCATCGCCCCGGCCGGCTGGTTCATCGGTGCGGTCTGGACGGTGCTTTACCTTCTCATGGGGATCGCCCTGTTCCTCGTCCTCGATGCGGACCGGAGCCTGCCGGCCGTGAAAAAGGGCATCTCCTTCTTCGTGCTCCAGCTCGGCCTCAATGTCCTCTGGTCTGTCCTCTTCTTCGGCCTCCGGTCCCCTCTTTTCGCCCTCCTCGGGATCATCCTCCTGTGGGTGTCCATCGCGGCGACGCTCCTCCTGTTCCTGAAAGTCTCCCGCCCCGCGGGGTTCCTGCTCCTTCCCTATATCCTGTGGGTCAGTTTCGCCGCAGTCCTGAACGCCTGGATCCTCCTCCTCAACCCATAGGTCCTGGGACCGCTGCATCAATAAGGTTCTAATAGCCCATCCTCCCATTCCGAAGTACATTCGGTGACACCATGGACGAGCCGAACCTCCTTTCCATCGTCGAACAGCACCTCTGCCTACACCATCGCGGTGAAGAGGGTCGTCGGGGCCATGCAGGCCCGCGGGTGGCTGTGAGCCACCGTTCCGCCCCGACTCCCCGGACTCTCTGTGCGCCGCGTCCCATCCCGCGCGACGGGAAACGGGGCGAATCGAGAGGGATACCGGTGGATCAATGCACAACACATAAGAAGCGACAGGGAGACCTTAGCTCCTCAGGAACCGGATATGGCAGAAGAAAAGAAGGAATTCCCCTGGATCCAGCTCATCGCCACGGTGGGTACCATCATGGCTGCCCTCATCGGCATCACCCCTTACCTCCTGAAGCTCAACACTCCGACCACCACCCCGACCATCGTCATCCTGACCCTTCCTCCGGCCACCACGACACCAGTCCCCGTCACCACCGCCGCGACGACCGTTGAGACGATTCCGGTCACCACCCAGGCCACGGCGGTGACCACCATCCCGACCACCGGGCCTCCCCCGACCGTGACACCCGGCGCGAACGAGACCGCGAACACGACCGTCTCAACGACCGTCCCGGCGACAACCCCGGTCGCCACGCCCATCCCGACGACGGCCCCGACCATTGGAACAACGACCCTGCCTCCCGGTCCACCCATCCATATCTCGGTGAACACAACGAGCGTTATCCAGGGCGGCTTCATCCTGGCCACCGGCTCCACGGATCCCTCGGTAAGCCAGGTTATCATCACCCTGAGGAACAGCACCACCTTCCAGTCAGCCGGTGTCCCCGTGGCCCCGATCCAGGGCGCGTTCCAGTTCGAGATCGGCACCGCCGCCTATGCCCCGGGTGACTATACCATCTCCGCCGCCGTCCCGGACACCCAGGCAATGGCCTCGGCGACCTTTGTGATAACAGCAGCGTAAAGCGGCCTCTAGTACATCCTTCTTTCCTGCGGATCTATCCCGGTGAACCTGAGATGCCGAATCTTCCCAGGACCCGGGGGATCCGATATACATAAATGAAGCAAGGAGAAAGGAGAATCGACCTTTCAAAGGATAGCAGAGGATGTATGAATTCACGTGAGATCAGGCCCGGAGTTTTGGCAGTCGGGGTCGTCGACTGGGACCGGAGGATCTTCGACGAGTTGATCCCCACCCCCGAAGGAACGACATACAACAGCTTTCTGGTGAAGGGGAGCGCAAAAACGGTGCTCATCGACACCGTGGATCCATCGAAGGAGGGAATCCTCCATGCCAATCTTGACGAGCTCGGGGTGGACCGGATCGATTACCTCGTCTCGAACCATACCGAGCAGGACCACTCGGGGTCCATCCCCTCGATCCTCTCCCGGTTCCCATCTGCACAGGTCGTCGCTACCCCGAGAGGAAAGGAGCTCCTGAAGCTCCACCTGCATATCCCCGACGAAAGGATCGTGACGGTGGAGGACCGGGAGACCCTCTCCCTCGGGGACCGGACCCTGGAGTTCATCCACGCTCCCTGGGTCCACTGGCCCGAGACGATGTTCACGTACCTCCGGGAGGACCGCATCCTCTTTACCTGCGACCTCTTCGGCTCCCATTATGCCACAGACGAGCCCGTCATCGAGGATCTGAGCCGGGTGTACCGGGCCGCGAAGCGGTACTACGCCGAGATCATGATGCCCTTCAGGAGCGTTATCAAGGGACACCTGGAGAAGATCCGGCCCCTTCCCCTCGACATCATCGCCCCGAGCCACGGCCCGGCGTACCGGAAACCGGAGCAGATCCTGGCCGCGTACCAGGACTGGGTCTCGGACTCGGTGAAGAACCAGGTCGTCATCCCCTGGGTCTCGATGCACCATTCCACCGAAGCCATGGTACGCCACCTGGAGAAGGGCCTGACGGACCGGGGGATCGAGGTGCTTCCCTTCCACCTCACCGTCACGGACATCGGCGAGCTCGCCATGGCCCTCGTGGATGCGGCGACGGTGATCATCGCCACCCCCACCGTCCTCACCGGGCCCCACCCGGCGGCGGTCAGTGCGGCTTACCTCGTGAAGATCCTGAAGCCCAAGGCGAGGAGCCTCGGGATCATCGGATCCTACGGCTGGGGAGGGAAAACCGTGAAGGACCTCACGGGCATCCTCCAGGGGTTCCCGGCCGAGGTTCTCGAGCCGGTCCTCGCAAAGGGACTCCCCGGCCCGGATGATTTCCGGGCCCTCGACGGCCTCGCGGACCGGATCGCCGCGAAGCACCGGGGCTACGGAATCCTCTGAAGGCATCTTCATCATCCCCGCCTCCGATCACTCCTATATCCATGAACCGCGGGAACTTCAAGGAGGTCATCGCCCGGTCTCCCCGCGTCTTCGCCATCGGGGTGGCGGGGGACAGCGGCTCGGGGAAGACCACCTTCACGGGTGCGATCCGGGAGATCTTCGGGAAAGATCTCGTCTCCTCCATCTCCCTCGACGACTACCACCGCTACGACCGGGAGGAGCGGAAGGCCCGGGGGGTCACCCCTCTCGCCCCGGAGGCGAACCGGATCGACCGGATGGAGCGGGACCTCGCCGCGATGAAGAGGGGAGAGCCCATCGAAAAACCGGTGTACAACCACCGCACCGGGACCTTCGATCCCCCCGTCCCCTTCATCCCGAGGAAGATTCTCATCCTGGAGGGGCTCCATCCCCTCTTCACCGAGGGAATGCGAGGCCTCCTGGACTTCAGCCTCTTCGTCGACCCCGATGATGAGGTGAAGAAATTCTGGAAGATGAAACGCGACACGGGGGACCGGGGGTACAGGTCGGACGAGGTCGAGGCGGAACGTGCCGCCCGGGCGGCCGATTACGATCGATACATCGCACCCCAGCGGAGGTTTGCCGATGCGGTGATCTCGGCGGGGTTCTCGCGGTACGGGAGGGACCTCGCGGGGGAGAGGAACCTGTACCAGGTCACCCTCCTCCAGACGAGGCCGGAGGAGAGGATCCGGGACATCGAGCTCTCCATCGATCTCTCCCACCTCCTGTCCCTTTCCGACCGGGACTTCCTCATGGAGTTCCGGCTCGAGAGGCTGGACGGGAGGGAGATGGGGGCATTGACCTTCGACGGGGAGCTCCCCTACGCCCTGGTCCGGAGGCTGGAGGCCGCAGTCGAGCGGCAGACCGGGGTCCACCCCATCCGGATCTTCGAGCATCGCTCGTCGGTCACCGCGGGAGAGATCGTCCAGCTGGTCCTCGCCTGGCGCATTATAAACCGTCGGATCGCCATGGAATCCTGCTAAAAAGTTATCATTTATACTATATTTGATAATTAAATTTACTTGTTCTAGATCAAGTAATCTATATACAAGCCCGGCCTACCGGGTAGAGGATGAAGCAGATCGCCCTCTACGGGAAGGGCGGGATCGGGAAGTCCACCACGGCCGCGAACCTGTCGGCCGCCCTCGCCGAGATGGGGCTGGACATCCTCCAGATCGGCTGCGACCCCAAGCGGGACAGCACCCGGATGCTCATGCACGGAAGCTGGATCCCGACGGTCCTCGACCAGGTCCGGGAGGGACGCGAGGCCACCATCACCGCCGACCAGGTGGTCTTCCGCGGGTTCGGGGGGGTGCGGTGCGTCGAGTCGGGCGGGCCTGAACCGGGGGTGGGTTGCGCCGGGCGGGGGATCATCGCCACCTTCCAGCTCCTGGAGAAGCTCTCATCTCTCACGGGGGATGTCGTCGTCTATGATGTCCTCGGCGACGTGGTCTGCGGGGGCTTCGCCATGCCGATGCGGGAGGGGTACGCCCAGGAGGTGTACCTGGTAACCTCGGGCGAGCTGATGTCCCTCTACGCGGCGAACAACATCTGCAAGGCCATCGCCCGACTGGGGGGCCGGGCCCGGGGACGCTGCCGGCTCGCCGGGGTCATCGGGAACGCCGCCGGCCAGGCCGGCGAGGAGGCCCTCGTGCGGGCCTTCGCCGACCGGATCCATTCCCGGCTCATCACCTTCATCCCCCGCGACCCCGTGGTCCAGCGGGCCGAGATCAACCGGAAGACCGTCATCGAGTTCGCCCCCGAATCGGCCCAGGCCGGCGTGTACCGGAGCCTCGCGAAGAGCATTCTCGAAAACCGGGATCTGGCGATCCCGATCCCCCTCTCCATGGATGACCTCGAATCCCTTGCCCTGGAATTCCTCCCGGCTTGAGGGCTGCACGCTCACGGGCGCCCTCTCGGTGACCACCGAGGTGGCGGGCGCGATCACCGTCCTGCACGGCCCTGCGGGATGCGCCCAGCACAACGTCTCCCTCCTCCACGCCACCCTCCTCGGCGAGGATACCCCCCGCCTCCTCCGGATTCTCTCCTCCGACCTGGACGAGGCCGGGGTGATCTTCGGCGGGGAGGGGGCCCTCGCGGCCTCCCTCCGTGAAGCCGCGGGAAGGGATCCCCCGGTCGTCTTCGTCCTCTCTACCTGCGTCGTCCAGACCATCGGGGACGATGTGGATGAGGTCTGCCGGCGCGGCTGGGGGGCCCCGGTCATCCCCGTGCCGTCCTCCGGGTTCCTCGGTGGGGGGTTCCAGGACGGTATGAGGAATGCCCTCATCGCCCTGGGGAAGCGGGCGGGCCCTAGCGGGAGTGAGGGGGGCACGGACGGCGGGATCACCATCGTCGGGGAGAAGAACCTGGAGCAGGACGTGGACGAGAACTTCCGGGAGGTCTCGCGCCTTTTGGGGCTGCTTGGGGTGAAGCCCGGCCTCCGGTTCGTCCGGGGGATGGAATGGGGGGCCCTCGGGGGACTCGCCCGGGGGAGGCTCTCCATCCTGAGGGATCCCGAGCTCCGGCCCGTCGGCGAATACCTCGCTTCCCGGTACGGGACCCCGTACCTCGGTTCCTTCCCCGTCGGGCTTTCGGGCTCCCTCACCTTTCTGCGGGAGGCCGCCCGTATCCTCGGGATCGATCCCCGGGAGGCCCTGGAGGAGGAGCGTGGACGGCAGAAGGATGCGCTCGCCGCCTTCGGGGACCTGAAGGGTGAACGGATCCGGCTCTCCTCTTCCGCCGGAGCCGGCCCCGATCCCTTCGCCAGGGAGCTCACCGAATCCCTCGGCCTTGTCCTCGGGGAGGGAGGGGTGGCCATGCCCCTTCCCTCCCCCCTGCCCGTGGGCACCGCGGGCCTCGTCCGCCTGCTCCACCGGTGGAGGCGGGTGCTGCATGCCTGATGCCATGCAGCCCTCCATTCCTTTGGAAAGGAAGGTGCTCCATGCCTGATGCCATGCAGCCCTCCGCCTGCCAGCAGGAGGTGCTCCATGCCTGAGTGTGCGGCCCCCCTCTGGCCCTGCGGGATGACGGG
>DATGDI010000085.1:0-5234 GCA_035310965.1 Methanomicrobiales archaeon | reverse complement strand
TATGAAAATCTGATTTTGAAGGGACGGGTACGGTCCACCCCTGACCGGCCCGGAAAAGGAATCTCCTTTCCATACCCCTCATCGGTCCATCCCCGTCGGCCTCTTTTATCTCACGATCTTCGAGATGGGGATCTCGAGGATATCCTCGGCGCCGGCATCCTTGAGTCCCGGGATGAGCTGGTTGACCCCGGCCTTGGGGACGACCGTCTGGATGCTGTAATAGTCGATCCCGTGAAGCCGGCTGACGGTGGGCTTTTTCATGGCGGGGAGCATGCGGATGACCCTTTCAAGCGAGGGCCCCGGTACGTTCATCGTGATGAGGACCTGGTGGCGTCCCTCGATCACCCCCAGGAGGAGGGTCCGGATCTCGTCGATCTCCCGGTGCTTTCCGGGATCCGCGAAGCTCGCCCTGTTCGCGATGAGGACCGTCGAGGACTCCATGATCTCCCCGATGATCTTCAGGCCGTTCCGCCGGAGGGTGGTCCCGGTCTCGGTAAGATCCACCACCACGTCCATGAGGTCCGGGACCTTTGCCTCCGAGGCCCCGTACGAGGGAAAGAGCTGTACCGGGATCCCGAGCTCCCCAAAGTAGCGCCGGGTGAGCTCCGGGTACTCGGTGGTGACCCGGCTCCCCGGCCGGATCTGGGAGGCCTTCTCCATGGGCTCGTCCCGGTGGACCGCGATCACGATCCTCACGTTTCCCTCCCCGCTCTTGCTGTACGAGAGCCGGGCGGCCTCCACGACGTCTGACCCCGTCTCCCGGACCCAGTCCTGGCCCGAGATCCCGAGGTCGAAGTAGCCCATCGCGACATAGGTCGGAATCTCCTGGGGCCGGAGGAGTTTCACCTTGCCGATCCGGGGGTCTTCGATGGCCGGGTTGTAATCCCGCTCGGTCCTCTTCACCTCGAGGTCTGCCTCCCGGAAGAGCTGGAGGGTCTGCTGCTCAAGGCTGCCCTTCGGGAGCGCGAGGGTGATCATACCCGGATCTATCAGTGCCGGACGGAATAAAGGATGGGGGGTTCCGGTTTCAGTCCAGGGTATGAACGAGGAGGCCGCTCTTCAGCTTCGGCTCGAACCAGGTGGACTTGGGAGGGAGGATCCCGCCGGCGTCCGCGACGGCCATGACCTCACCTATCCCGATGGGCCGCAGGGAGAAGGCCACCGCGAACTCCCCCCCGTCCACCCTGGCCTCGAGATCCGCGACAGGCCTCGCACCCCCGAGGAACTGGAGCCGGGGATCCTCCCGGGGTTCCCGGATCCCGAGAAGGGGTCCGAGGATCTCGTCCTGAAGCACCTGTACATCGAGGGCCGCATTCCTCCCGTGAGACCCGGAGGCCTTCGCCCGGCTCACCTCGTACCATCCCCCGGTGAGATACATGCGGAAGAGGTGGATACCCGAACCTTCCGGGCCGGAGGGCGGGGCCGCCTCTTCCGGGAAGCACTTTCTCACCTGGAATCTCTTGGAAAGACGGTTGAGAAGGGTAGCCGGATCCATGCCTGCCAGGTCGGTCACGAGCCTGCTGTATCCATGGATGGCCACCTGGTCGTGGGGAAAAAGGACGGCCATGAAACGGTCCGCCTCCCCGCCGCCCCTCCCGTCCCTCCGCCTCGCCATCGCCACGTTCCTCGCCGCCGCGGCCCGGTGATGTCCATCGGCGATGTAGAGCCGGGTGAGGGGGAGGACGAGGCGGGTGGCCCTCTCGATCCCCGCCGGGTCCCGGACCCGGAAGACCCGGTGGATCCTGCCGCTGTCCTCCTCCACCGTCGCAACCGGGACCCCGGGGGAAACGAGGCTCCCGATCGCCGGCCCGATGCCCCCCCCATCCCGGTAGAAGAGAAAGACAAGCCCTGTCTGGGCGTTTACCGCGTCGATGTGGCGGGTCCTGTCCTCCTCCTTGTCCCGGCGGGTGAGTTCGTGGCTCCTGATGGTGCCGTCGAGGTAGTCCCCGATACCGATAGTGCACACGAGGCCGGTCACCAGGCGGCCGCCATCTTCCACCTGGTAGAGGTACAGGGATGGTTCGGTGTCCCTGATGAGGATCCCATCCCTCTCCATGGAGAGAAGGTTCTCCCGGGCACGGATGTATACGGCCTCGTCATGGGGAGGGATGCCGGGAAGCTCCGCATCCGCGCGGCTCACCCGGAGGAAGGAGTTCGGGTTCTTCCGGATGCACTCTCCCGCCTCGGCGGCCGAGATCACGTCGTACGGGACCGATGCGACCCCGGGGGCGAAGGCGGGATCGGGGCGCAGCGCGGCGAAGGGATGGATCTGGACCATGGAACCTCCCCTATCGGGGGCAGCGTATACATTTTAACTCCCTGTATCATAAATCACTACTTCCGAGTGCGCCCGATGAGCGAGCAGGTCCATCTCCGGAGAGCGAGGCCGACGGACATCCCCGGGGTCATGGCCATCGAGAGGGAATGCTTCGTTGAGCCCTGGGACGAGGAGGTCTTTGTCCAGACCCTGGAGTGGGCCCCCACCTACTTCTTCGTGGCCGTGGCTGACGGGGATATCCGGGGGTTCGTGGTCGGCTGCATGGAGAACACGGGATCTGCGGTGTACGGACATGTCTCGAACCTGGGGGTCACCGCCGCCTACCGCAAGAAGGGGATCGGGCGGCTCCTCGTCGCCCGGCTCGAGAGGCAGTACATCCTCGAGGGCGCCGAGGGGGTGCTCCTCGAGGTGAGGATCTCGAATACCGAGGCCCAGGAGTTCTACCACCGGCTCGGGTACCAGGAGGCTTTCCTCCTCTCGGGCTACTACTCCAATGGCGAGGATGCCCTCGTCATGATGAAGGACACCCCCTTCTAAATTTTCTTTCCCCGGCCGAGGGCCCTGTGGGCCCGGGCGAGGTGGCCTGCACCGAGGGCCCCGAGGAGGGAGAGCTCGCCGGCGAGGACGGCGGAGGCGGCGATCTCTGCAAAGCGCTTTGCGTTCGCCCCGGGAGGATTCCCCCCGCCGGCGACTCCGAGGATGGAGAGGCACTCCCGCTGGGTATCGAGGGAGGTCCCGCCCCCGACGGTCCCGAGCTGGAGGGCCGGGAGGGTCACCGACACGTACACGCCCTCATCCCGCTCCTCCGCCGTGGTGAAGGCCCCCGAGCCTTCCACGACATGGGCGGCGTCCTGCCCGCAGGCGATGAAAAGGGCGGCGATGATGTTCGCCGCCTGGGCATTGAAGCCGAGGGACCCGGCCCGGGCCGAACCGAGGAGGTTCTTCCGGTAGTTCACTTCCGCAATGGTCCGGGCATCGGTCTTGAACACCTCCGAGACGAGGCCGCCGGAGAGGAGGACTCCGGCGACCACGGTCTTTCCCCGGCCCAGGATGCCGTTCACCGCGGCCGGTTTCTTGTCGGTGCAGAGGTTCCCCGAGAGGGCGAGGAGCCTCGCCCCGGTCTTTTCCTCGATCAGGTTCCCGATCCGCTCGCTCGCGATGGTGACCATGTTCATGCCCATGGCATCCTTGGTATCGAACTCGAGCCGGACATGGACCGTGGTCCCGGTCACAAAGGCCATGGCGCCGGTGAGTTCGCCGTGGGAGGTGGTCTCCGCGGCGGCGGCCGCGAGGGCCTCCCGGTTCCCGTCCACGAAATCCTTCACCGCCCGGGCATGGAGGATGTCCCGGGTGGAGAAGACCGGGGCCCGGGTCATCCCGTTCCTGAGGATGCGCACATCGGCCCCTCCGGCCCGGGTGATGGCTCCGCATCCCCGGTTCACCGACGCGACCAGGGCACCCTCGGTGGTGGCGAGAGGGACGTAGTACTCACCGTCGGCGTACTCGCCCCGGACCTTCAGGGGTCCCGCCACCCCGACGGGGACCTGGACGGCGCCCACCATGTTCTCGATGTTCCGCTGGACGGCCACCGAAGGGTCCATGGTGAAGGATCCGAGCTTCGGGAGCTTCACCCCGGCCTCCTGCTCGATGAAGGCCCGGCGGATCCGGATGGCCTCGGGAGCCGGTACCTCCTTCTCCAGGGCGTACAGCTTCAGGGTGCCATTTTTTAGCCTCTCGAGGTACTGATCCATGATCAACTCTGGGGAACCGGAGGATTAAAGCTGGAGGGTGGATGACATGGCCAGGGAGGGCTGGTGCCTCAGGGTCCCGAGATCGAAGGGTGAGGAGCGGCGCCTCGAGCTCCTCCGGGAGGGGCTCCTCGATACCTCCCTCCTCCTGAAGAGGGAGGGCGACGAGCTCCTCCTCCCCCTGAAGGAACCCCGCGACGGCTGCGGGAGGGCTCTCTTCGAGGAGGCCCCCGACAGGCCGGACCTCCCCCGCCACGACCTGATCGGCGGTATCGCAGTTCTCCTGGAGGGCGGGGAACCGGAGGCGGAACTCCTCCTCCGCTCCCGCCCGTCCATCCACACCGTCCTCTCCCCGGAGGGACCGGTGGAGGGGGAGTTCCGGACGAGGAAGTTTACGGTCCTCACGGGGGATCCCACGACGAGGACCAGCTATATCGAGTATGGTCTCCGGTTCGAGATCGACCTCTCCCTCGCCTACTTCTCTCCCCGGCTCTCGGGCGAACGCCAGCGCGTCCTCGTGCTCATGAACACGGGAGAGCGGGTGCTCGATATGTTCGCCGGGGTCGGTCCTTTCGCCATCACCCTTGCAGAAAAGGCGGGGGTGGTGTACGCCGCCGACCTCAACCCGGGTGCCGTGGAGCTTATGCTCGGGAACGTCGCCCTCAACCGGGTGAGAAACGTCCTTCCCTTCCTCGCCGATGCCGCGCGGCTCCCCGATATCCTCCCGCGCGGCTTCGACCGGGTGGTGATGAACCTCCCCTTCGGGGCAATGGGGTTCCTGGATGCCGCCCTCGCCCTGTGCCGGCCCGGCGGGACGATCCATCTCTATGCGATGGTCGGAGAGGAGGGCGCTCTTTCCTCCACTCTTCGGGCAAAGGGGCTCGAGGTCCTGGGGGAGCGGGTGGTTCACTCTTATTCGCCGGCGGAGTGGCTGGCGGTGTACGATCTGAGGGTCGGATAAATACCCCTTAAAATCTCAGAAGATCCTCAAACTATCTCCCGATCCGGACTTTGTTGTTGATTCGCGGACGCTCCTGGGGGTTCGCTCCGCTCACCCCCGCCGCTGTGGCGTCCCCAAGGGCGATGAGGCGTTGATCCCCTGCACCGTTACATCGGGAGTTCCCGGAAACGGAGGGGGGTGCCCGTGCGGCGGGGGGCGTAGCACTCGCAACTTCGTCGCTCAAGGTCGGTTTCTTACGAAACCTCCT